>DAOWNX010000032.1 GCA_030642335.1 Caldisericota bacterium | reverse complement strand
CAAAAGATGGTAATGATTTCTCATTAAAGCAAACGAAAGAAGTGTTGCATCATGTTTTGCGAACGAATAATCAAGGAGATTTACGAAATATTTGAAGTCTTCTTCTTTCCTGAAAGCTGATTTGTCCTCCGATGTTTTTGAAATAACATGGTAGATAGCATCTTCATATTCTATTCTTTTTATTCGGCCCATAACAAAGTATAGCAATTTTAATATATTGGTCAAAACGGTTAAAATGGTGCCTGGCACAAAATTAACCGTTTTTGAATCCAGAGAAAACTCTTGACAAGTAGTGAATATTTTGTATAACTGTATATAAATAAGGGCGGTTAGTTCAGAGGTAGAACGCTTCGTTGACACCGAAGAGGTCAGTGGTTCGACTCCACTATCGCCCACCATTTGTTTTATAGGAGGGTGAATGCCAGAAAATATTGAGGTTAAAGTATATGATCAGAAACTGCTTTTTGAAAAAGGAGTTTCCGTGAAAGATATCTTTGCACAAATGAGTTTATTAAATAAAAATGTTATTGCCGCAAAAACTAACAGTGGTACAAAATTAGACCTTTTGGCAAGTGTTATCGATAATACAGAGCTTGAACCTGTGACGATTGATTCAAAGGACGGCGAGGAAATACTTCGTCATAGTGTTGCACATATCCTTGCTCAAGCAGTTATGTATCTTTTCCCGGGAGTTCATTTTGCAATAGGGCCTGCTATTGAAAATGGGTTCTATTATGATTTTGATCTTGACCATTCTTTTGTTCCTGAAGATCTTGTCAGTATATCAGAGGAGATGAATAGGATTATAGAAACTGATTATGTTTTTGAAAAAAAGGAAATAACTAAAGAAGAAGCAATTAAATATTTTAAAGAGTGCAAAGAAGTTTATAAAGTAGAAATATTGGAGGAGATACCTGAAGATACTGTTACCCTTTATACTCAGGGTGATTTTGCGGATCTTTGCAGAGGACCGCATCTTCCATCAACAGGGTATGCGAAGCATTTTAAACTTCTTTCTGTTGCAGGTGCTTATTGGCGAGGCAGTGAAAAGAACAAAATGCTTCAAAGAATATACGGAACAGCATTTGCTACTAAAAAAGCATTAAAAGAACATATAAGTTTCCTCGAAGAAGCCAAACAACGAGACCATAGAAAGTTAGGAAAAGAACTTGACCTGTTTAGCATTAATGAAAATGTTGGTCCTGGACTTATCCTTTGGCATCCAAAAGGTGCTATGGTACGGAAAATAGTAGAAGATTTTTGGCGAGATGAACATATAAAGCGGGGATACGAATTTGTTTGTTCTCCGCATATTGCAAGGGTGGAAATATGGAAAACATCAGGCCACTGGGATTTTTACAGAGAAAATATGTTTTCTCCAATTGAAGTTGATAAGGGTTCTTATATGATCAAGCCGATGAATTGTCCATTTCATATTATGGTATATAAGACAAAAACAAGAAGCTACAGAGATTTGCCTATTCGTTATGCAGAGCTTGGCACTGTGTACAGGTATGAGAAATCAGGTGTTTTGCACGGTCTTCTTAGGGTAAGAGGGTTCACTCAGGATGATGCCCATCTTTTTGTAACAGACGATCAACTGGAAGATGAAATTATCAATGTGCTTGATTTTACTAAATTTATGATTGAGTCATTTGGATTTACTAAATATAATATTTATCTTTCAACGCGTCCCGAGAAGTATGTGGGAACTCTTGATAAGTGGGAGCTTGCAACAGAAGCGTTGAAAAAGGCAGTGGAAAAGCTTGGTTTTGCATATAAAGTTGATCTGGGCGAAGGTGTGTTTTATGGCCCAAAGATTGATGTAAAGCTTGTTGACGCACTGGGAAGAGAATGGCAAGGGCCTACTGTTCAGGTCGATTTTAATTTACCTGAACAGTTTGATATGAATTATATTGGGCCTGATGGCAAAGAACATCGGCCTATTATGTTGCATAGAGTTGTTCTGGGCTCTATGGAGCGGTTTTTCGGCACTTTAATTGAGCATTATGCCGGTGCATTTCCTGTTTGGCTTGCTCCTGTTCAGATAAAGATTGTTGCTATCTCAGATGCTCACTATGACTATGCAAAAAAGGTTTATAACGCTTTAATTAATAGGAAGATTAGGGTTGAGTTGGATAACAGGAATGAAAAAATGAATGCAAAGATTCGCGATGCAGAAAAGGAAAAGGTACCTTATATCCTTGTCATTGGCGATAAAGAGGTGGAGAGTGGATCTGTTTCAGTGAGAAGAAGGAAAAAAGGAAACCTTGGAGCAGTAAAACTTGAAGAGTTTATCAAAAGAATCGAGCAAGAGATAAAAGAAAAAACTATTGATTAATTTTTTATACTTTGTATAATGGTTTTGCAAAAGAGTTTATACTCTTACCTTAAACGGCTCGAGGCTTGTGAGAAGGTTTTAACGAAATTAAATTATTATTTTATATGGGTGGCCTCGTGTGCTGCCCATAATTTTTTTGTGGAGGTGATGGAATTAAAGGACAAAATGTAATTGCGAATGAAAGAATTAGATGGAAAGAAGTAAGGCTTATTGATGAAGATGGCGGCCAAATGGGTATTGTAAGTTCACGTGAGGCTTTAGAGATTGCGGAGGAGCGAGGTTATGACCTTGTAGCTATTTCTCCTAATGCAAAACCACCTGTGTGTAAGCTGGTGGATCTGGGTAAATTTCTTTATCAGAAGAATAAACAGCTGAAAGAAGCGAAGAAAAAACAGACTAAAGTTGAAGTGAAGCAGATGCGTTATAGGTTGAAGATAGATAAGCATGACCTTGATACAAAAAATCGGAAAGTTCGAAAGTTTTTGGAAAATGGAAATAGATTGAAACTTGAGATTTGGTTCAGAGGAAGAGAAATGGCTTATACAAATAAAGGTTTTGCGCTTGCACATAAAATTATCGATGCGCTTTCAGATATCGGGTATTTGGTTCATGAGCCAAAACTTGCCGGAAGAAATCTTATATTTTATATGGAGCCCAGCAAGGAAACTTTGAAGAAAATGAAAGAAAGGAGAGATAAAGATGGCCAAAAAGATGAAGACAATGAAATCGGCAGCGAAAAGGTTTAAAATTACTGGCAGTGGGAAAATAGTATCGTATGGTGCTGGTCATAGCCACCACCTTGAAAAGAAAAGCATGAAAAGAAAGAAAAGACAGTTGCAAAAGAGAGAGGTTCTTAAAAAAGATTTAAAAAATATTCAACCTTTAGTTCCGTATTTAAAGTGAAAGGAGAGTGATTGGCTATGAGAGTAAAAGCAGGTTCCGTAACCAGAAAGAAACATAAAAAGATTTTAAAGTTAGCAGAGGGGTATAGAGGTGCTTCTTCTAAACGATATAGAACAGCAAATGAGGCTGTTCTTCATGCAATGAAAAATGCGTATGTGCACAGAAGAGAAAGAAAAAGAGAGTTTAGAAGCTTATGGATTATAAGGATTAATGCACTTTCAAGGGAGTATGGCTTGAGCTACAGTAAAATGATAGATGGATTAAAAAAGGCTGGCGTGGAGATAGATCGAAAGATGCTTGCAGACCTTGCAGTTAACGACCAGGAAGCATTCGAAGCTTTAGTGAATCAGGCTAAAGAAACATTGGAGAAAGCTGTTAAACATTAAATAGTTTTGTATTAAAAGAGGAGGAACATATGTTCCTCCTCTTTTAATTTATATACTCAGGCTTCTCTTTTTTAGTGCAGTGAGCGTTACAATTGTGATAATTGTATCCAATGCTCCTTTTATAAGGTTGAACGGGAGGTTTATTTTAAATAGGTAGCTTATTAGAGCTGGGCGAGTAATACCCGGGAGAAACAAGGGGACTGCCCATAGGTTTACTGGGATCATTACAAGAGACATTACTACTGTTCCTGCAGTAAAGCCTAACAACAATCTTTTTAAGTTGATTGTTCTCTTTACAATACTGCCTAACACAATTGCAAAGCTGCCGAGTGCGATGAAATTAACAGTTGACCCAAGTAGCCCACCGCTGCCGCCGCCCGACGCAAGGAATAAAAGATTTTTTATAAATGCAATAACAACGCCATACCATGGACCGAGATATACTGCACCAATAAGGAGAGGAATATCGCCTAAATCGGTTTTAAGAAATGGGGCTGCAGGAATGAGTGGAAATTCTGTGAAACGCATCAATACAAAGCTTAATGCTGCAAGGATGCCTGCAAGAATAATACTACGAAGTTTAGTTCGTTTCATTTTTTCCTCCTTCCATCCAGACTTTACTGTCGGCTCTGGTTTTTCACCAGATCTGTCCATTAGAGGACTCGTGGGCTTCAGGATTTAATCCCTTTACCACCGATTAGGAATCATCATTTTTCAATGACTCACCTTACCCTGGAGGTTAATTTATATTATATAAAATTGAAAAAAATATGCAAATAGTTATACTGATTATCGTTATGAATGATAGATTGGTTTGGGTAGCACTTAATCTTTTGCGGGGGAATAAACACGGTGAAAAGTTAATAACCGCTGCTCTTAAACGATATAAAAATGGATCCGGGATAACTGTGCCACTGTCTCCGAAAATTTATAGTGACGCTGAAAAAGAGATTAAAAACGCGGAGAAAAAAGGCATCGAAGTAATAACCATTAATTCCCCAAAATATCCAAAAAGACTAAGAGATATCAAAGATCCCCCTCTTGTGCTTTATATGAAGGGAGATATTATCGAAGATGATGAAAATGCTATTAGTATTGTCGGCTCAAGAAAGTGCAGCTCATACGGGCGGATGATTGCTGAAGCTTTCTCTAATGAAATTGCATCAGCGGGTATAACCGTTATCAGTGGGCTTGCAGAGGGCATAGATACTCTCTCTCATAGAGGTGCACTTGCAGCTTCTGGAAGAACTATTGCTGTATTAGGCTCGGGGATTGATTACATTTATCCGTCTTCTAATAAGAGCTTGGCTGAAAGAATTATTAAAAGTGGTGCACTGCTCTCAGAATTCCCTCTTGGCACAGAGCCGCATAAGTATAACTTTCCTTTTAGAAATCGAATTATAAGTGGCTTATCAATTGCCACTCTTGTTGTTGAGGCTGCTGAACACAGCGGATCTCTTATTACTGCTCGTCTTGCAGCAGAGCAGGGAAGAGATGTGTTTGCTATTCCTGGCGATATCACAAGCGATAAAAGTAAAGGGGCCAACCGACTAATACAGGACGGTGTGGTTCCCGTAACATGTGTTGCGGATATCCTGGAATATATCGGTTATAAAATAGAGGTAGACACAAAAAAGGAAAAGAAATTATCCGATGAAGAAAATTTAATTCTTGATGCTTTAGATAATGACGCTAAAACTGTAGAATCTATTGCTCAGGAAACAGCTATTTCTCCTAACAGACTCGCTTCTATCCTTACCCATATGGAAATTAACCAACTTATTAAAAGGACAGCCGGGCGATTTAGAAAATCGTTATGAAAATAAATGTTATTGGCGGGGGGCTTGCAGGGAGCGAAGCGGCTTTACAAATTGCTAAAGACGGTATAGAAGTCGATCTCTATGAAATGCGCCCCGAAAAATTAACAGAAGCCCATAAAACCGATCTTTTCGCGGAGATTGTCTGCAGTAATTCGTTTGGCTCAATGGAGCTAAAGAACCCAAGAGGATTGTTAAAGGAAGAAGTATTTTCTCTCGGTTCTGTTCTTTTGCAGGTGGCCTTGAGAAATAAAGTGCCAGCAGGCAAAGCTCTCGCGGTAGACAGAGAACGATTTTCAAGGGAAGTTACTTCACTTATTTCTAGTAGCAGGTATATTAATGTTATAAGGAAAGAAGTGGACAAGATACCAGACGGGATTACAGTTATAGCGACAGGCCCACTTACTTCTGCTTCTTTTCTTAAAACTCTCGGCGAGGCACTGGAAACTGAAAATCTTTATTTTTATGATGCGATTTCTCCAATTATAACAGCTGAATCTCTTGATATGAGCAGATTATTTTTCGGTGGACGATATGGTAAGGGTTCTGATTATCTTAATGCTCCTTTGACAAAAGAAGAGTATGAAATTTTTTATAATGCTCTTATTAATGCAGAGCAGCACTTACCCCATAATTTTGAGCGTGGACATTTTTTTGATGCGTGTCTCCCTGTCGAAGAAATTGCAAAGAGAGGTAAGGATTCATTGCGTTTCGGGCCACTGAGGCCTGTTGGTTTCGACAAAAAATATTTTGCAGTGGTTCAGCTCAGGAAAGAAAACATTGAAGGCAGTCTTTATGAACTTGTAGGTTTTCAAACATCCCTTCGATATGGAGAGCAAGAGCGTGTGTTAAGATTGATACCGGGTTTTTGTAACGCTGAGTTTGTGCGCTTTGGGTCTATCCATAAAAATGCGTACATAAAAAGTTCGGCACTCCTTAAGGAGACTTTGCAGCTCAAAAAAAATTCCATTGTTTTAATGGCAGGGCAACTGTCAGGTGTTGAAGGGTATGTTGAATCTATTGCCACAGGTTTGCTTTCTGGCATTAATGCTATGAGAATTGCCTTAAAAAAAGCTCCCATATCTATACCACGGAATACACTGCTCGGCTCTTTAATTCACTTTATAGTGGATAACCCGTTGAACACGCCACAGCCAATGAGGGCAAATTTTGGTTTAATTCCGGAAGAATTCCTTAAAATAAATAAATCTATGCGACGGGAAAAATTTATAGAAGAGAGTAAGAGACAGATTGAATCTTTAAAAGAGAGCTTATGAAGGCGAAAGATAAAATAGAGAAACTTTATGAGCTGTTTTCCCCGTGTTACCTGTGCCCTTTAAATTGCGGAGTGAAACGAAAAGAAGGAGAAATAGGTTCGTGTGGAGCTGGGAATAGACTAAAGATTTCTTCTTACACTATTTATAAAGGCGAAGAGCCCCCTCTTGTTGGCAATGTAGGTGCTGGCGCTATTTTTTTTAGTTATTGCAATTTAAAATGTGTATATTGTCAGAATTATAATTTTAGCCAGCTTTTTTCTGGTAGAGAAATTTCTATTGATGATCTTGTAAACATTATGCTGGAATTGCAAAATAAAGGAGCTGCCAATATAAACCTCATCACTGCGACGCATTTTTTCCCGCAGATTGCCGAAGCGCTTTTTATTGCGAAAAGTAAAGGTTTAACGCTTCCTATCGTTTATAATACGAGTGGATATGAATCAGTGGAAGTCCTGCGACTTTTACATGGTTTTGTTGATATTTATCTCACTGATTTCAGATATGGCACAAATGCTTCGGGCGAAAGATATTCTAAAGTACCTAATTATGTTGAAATTACCAAAGCCGCTGTAAAAGAGATGTATAACCAGGTGGGGAATCTCGTGGTGAATGGCAACGGTATTGCTAAAAAAGGCCTTATTGTAAGACATCTTCTTTTCCCAAACGGTATTGAGGAGTTGCGAGTCGTTGTTGATTTTGTGGCAAACAGTTTATCAAAAGATGTTTATTTTAGTTTAATGAGCCAGTATGTGCCGGTTTATCGCGCGAAAGAGTACCCTGAAATAAACAGAAAAATAACCAGAGAGGAATTTCTTTTGGCTACAAGAGTTGTGCGTGAAGCGGGCATTACAAATGGGTGGATCCAGTACGGATAATTTGTATGGCGAAAAGAGATTAATTTTTGATTTTCATTATACTATGCATAAGCAACTGAAAAGAAGGAGGAAGGTAATATGAAGAAAATTATTAGATTTATTATTAAAATAATTCTTGTGCTGATCATTATATTCGGGGGATTTCTTTTATACTCTACAATGACGGAGTACAAACCAGCTGAAGTGGAAAACAGTATTGTTCTAAGCAGAGGTGAAAATTCATCACCTATTCTTCCTGAAT
>DAOWNX010000019.1 GCA_030642335.1 Caldisericota bacterium | reverse complement strand
GCTATTATTATTCATGGAATTACCGTGAGAGAGGGTTTTGACAGAGAAGCGGAGGATTGGAATTCTATCAAAGATTTGAAAAAATCTGTACGGATACCAGTTATAGGAAATGGTGGGATAAAAACAGAAGAAGATGTAAAAGATATGTTTGAAAAAACTGGAGTAGATGGAGTAATGGTAGGGCGAGCAGTTTTAGGTGCTCCGTGGTTTATAGCATCATCTGCTCAATTTGTTGAAAAAGGAACAAAAATTAGATTTTCTTTAAAAGAAAAAAAATATATAATAATGAGACATATAAATTTAGTGGTAGAAGAGAAAGGAGAAAGAGGAGTTAAAGAAATGCAAAAACTTTTACCTTTTTATATAAAAGGCAACAGAAATGCAGCTTATTTTAGAAATATGATCAACAAAGTGCAGGACAAAGATGATCTTGACAGGATTATAAAGGATATTTGTTCAACATATGAGGAGGTTTACAATGATTAAGGAAGGTAGTGTGGGAGACGAGAAGTTTTTTCTTACTAAAAAAGGTTTTGAAGAATTAACGCGGAAACTGGAATATCTCACGACGGTAAAAAGGAGAGAGATTTCAGAAAAAATAAGGAAAGCCATTGCTTTTGGAGATATTACCGAAAATTCCGAATATAACACGGCGAAAAATGAGCAGGCTTTTTTGGAAAGTGAGATTAAAAATATTGAATTAGAGCTGGCTCACGCTGAGATTATAGAAAATGTTTCTTCGGACATTGTAAAAGTCGGGTCTAAAGTTACTGTAAAGGACTCAAGCTCTAAAAAAACATCTACTTTTATCATTACGGGGAGGTTGGAATCAGACCCAGAAAACCATAAAATATCCTGGGCTTCTCCTATTGGCGAAGGGTTGATTGACCATAAAGTTAATGATACTATTGCGATAAAAATTCCTAAAGGTGTTATAAAATATAAAATTGTAAAGATCGAAAAAGGCGGAGAGTAATGGCCAATGGAGATCTAAATGAAGTAGAGGGGAAAAGAAAAGAGCTTATATTGTACCTTCGTTCAATGGGCATAAATCCATTTGGCGAAAAATTTATTACTTTGCATACAAATAAAGAATTAAAGGAAGAATTCGATAAACATGACAACGAGGAGATAGAAGTAAAAGGCAGGATAATTGCAATAAGAGGCCATGGGAAAGCATCGTTTGTTGTCGTGCGAGATTTTTCATCGGATATACAATTATATTTTCGTTTCGATAATCTTGGTGAGGAAAAATATAAATTCTTTAAAAAAGTTGTAGACGTTGGAGATATTATAGGAGCAAAAGGGACGCTGTTCAAAACGCACACGGGTGAAATTACTGTTGAGGTAAAAGATTTTCTTCTTTTATCTAAGTCGATACGTTTGCTTCCCGAAAAGTGGCACGGGTTAAAGGATTCTGAAATAAGATATAGAAAAAGATTTTTAGACCTTATTGCCAACCGCGAAGTATTAGATCTATTCGTGAAAAGAAGTGAAATTGTTGATGCAATTCGTACATTTTTAAAAAACAAAGGTTTTCTCGAGGTTGAAACGCCTATGCTCCAATCTGTTGCAGGCGGAGCTACGGCTAAACCATTTTCTACTTACTATAATGCTCTTGATCAAAATATGTACTTAAGAATCGCCCCGGAGCTATACCTTAAGCGCCTTATCATCGGTGGATTTGAAAAAGTATTTGAGCTCAATAGGAATTTCCGAAATGAGGGTATTTCTACCAAGCATAACCCTGAATTTACTATGATGGAAGTGTATTGGGCTTATGCAGATTACAAAGAGATGATGACTCTTACCGAGGAGCTCATATATGCAACAACAAAGGAAGTTATGGGAAAGGAAAGCGTACAATTTAAAGGAGATGATATTAATCTCTCTACTCCATTTAGGAGAGTTAGTTTTACAGAAGTTTTTAAAAAATATACAGATGTAGATGTAGACGAATTAAGAGATATTGAAAGGGCTAAAAAAGTGCTTGAGACATTGGAGATAAAGATGAATAAACCTCTTACATTTGGCAATGTCATAAATGAGATTTTTGATAAAAGAGTTGAAACATATTTCGTGCAACCCACATTTGTGTATGATTACCCCTTAGAAATTTCACCTCTTGCAAAACGAAAGAATAATGACCCTCATGTAGTTGAACGTTTTGAATTATTTATAGGTGGCATGGAAATCGCAAATGCTTTCTCAGAGCTTAATGATCCAATTGATCAATACGAAAGGTTTAAGGATCAGCTTAAAGAAAAAAATGAAGGCGGAGAAGAGACACATATGATGGATACAGATTATATAGAGGCAATGGAGTATGGTCTTCCTCCTACCGGTGGATTGGGCATAGGAATTGATAGACTGATAATGCTTCTTACGGGAAAAGAATCTATCAGAGAGGTTATTCTTTTTCCGCAACTTAAGACAAAAACGGATGAGGAAGAAAAAGAGTAAAGAATATGTTTGTACTGGTTGTGGACACAGGTCTCCAATTAGATTGGGCAAATGTCCCGAATGTGGTGCATGGAATAGTTTTATAGAAATAAGTGAAAGCAACAAAGAAACTATCATTCCAATTTCTATTACATCTGACACAATAAAATTATCTGAAGAGCGGATAAAGACTGGCAACGGCGAGTTTGACAGAGTTCTGGGCGGGGGTATCGTAAGAGGATCCATTATTCTTATTGGCGGAGAACCCGGCATAGGAAAATCTACTCTTTTACTTCAAATAGCGAGTATTTTTGCAAAAAAAGGTAAAGTATTATATGTTTCAGGGGAAGAATCTTATCTTCAGATCAGGATGCGGGCTAAACGACTTGGAACGGAATTAGATAATTTATACCTTCTCATAGAGCAGAATATAGAACTTATTGGAAATACAATATTACAAGAAGATCCTGTACTTGTAGTCATTGACTCTGTGCAGACAATGTTTTCTCCGCATTTGGAAGGCTCAGCAGGTAGTGTCACCCAGGTAAAGGAATGCACAAGAATTGTTACTGACATTGCTAAAAAAAATGGCATACCCATTATGCTTGTAGGACATGTGACGAAAGGCGGAATAATAGCAGGGCCTAAGACAATTGAGCATCTTGTGGATGGTGTTTTTTATCTTGAAGGCGAGAGAACAGATATAAAAAGAATATTAAGGGGAGTCAAAAATAGATTTGGTACAACAAATGAAGTTGGCATTTTTGAAATGCAGGAAAAAGGGCTTATCGAGGCTGAAAATCCAATGCTCACTTTTATTTCAGGGGAAAATGAGTTTCTAATTGGTTCTGTTATAACTGCTACATTAGAAGGCAGTCTTCCAATTTTTATAGAGGTTCAAGCGCTTGCAACGCCAACATATTTTCCGATACCACGAAGAGTTGTTAGCGGTGTGGATTATAACAGACTTTTATTGATTATTGCTATTTTAGAAAAGCGGTTACATCTTAAATTAGGCAGTTTTGACATATATGCAAATACTGTTGGAGGTTTCAAAACGCAGGATAGAGCAATCGATCTTTCTATTGCTGTATCAATTATGTCCAATATTCTTGAAAAGAGTATCTCTGAGAAAACAGTGGTGTTTGGTGAGTTAGGGTTAGGTGGTGAAATAAGGCCCACAATTGGAGCGGAGCGGAAAGTAATGTATGGAAAGAGACTTGGATTTAAGAACTTTATACTACCATCTTTTTTTAAGGATAAAATTAAAATTGCAGGTATAGACCTCAATTTCGTGGATAATATAAAAGACGTTAAGGAAATTCTTTTCTAAGATGAACTTTTCAGTTTCTGCAATTATTGTTGCAGCAGGCAAAGGAAAAAGAATGGGCGGGTTAGACAAGAGTTTTGTAAACTTAAACGGGAAACCTGTTATTTCTTATTCTTTTAATTGTTTATCTCAGCATAAATTTGTTAGAGAAATTATAGCTGTACTGAATAGCAAAAATATTAAAGAAGGGGAAGCATTACTGATGTCCGATAAATTAACAGCGGTACTTGGCGGTGATACACGTGCTGAAAGTGTGCGAAGCGGTGTGCTAAAGGCAAGGGAAAAATTTGTCTTGATACATGATGCTGCGCGTCCCTTTATCACTGAAGAGCTTTTGGATAGAATCTTTGCGGGTATGACTACGGGAGTGGACGCTGTAATACCGGTAATACCAGTAAAATCGACAGTAAAATATATTGATGAGAATTCTTTTGTGGAGAGAACAGTTGATCGAAAAAGGTTAGTTATCGTTCAGACGCCTCAACTCTTCAGGAAAAAAGCATTGTTGGATGCATATCACAAGAGTAATCTCATCGGGATAACTGATGAAGCAATGTTAATAGAAAAGACGAATGGAAAGGTAAAAGTTATGGAGGGGATAGAAGAAAATCTAAAGATTACAACGCCTTTTGACTTAATTTTAATGGAGGGAGTGTTGAAAAAATGGAACAAAGAGTAGGCATCGGGTATGATTCTCATAGATTTAGCGAATCAAAGGCTTTGTATATTGGAGGAGTCAAGATTCCCTATAAATTTGGATTGGAAGGTCATTCAGATGCAGATGTACTGATACATGCTCTTATTGATGCACTTCTTGGGGCAGCAACATTAGGCGATATAGGCGCACTATTCCCGGATACTGAAGAAAAATATAAAAATATAAGGAGCAGTATTCTACTTGAGGAGGCATTAAAACGTGTACATAATGATGGATGGAATATTGAAAACATTGATGCTACCGTTATTGTGGAGGAACCGAAATTAATGCCATTTATTCGAGAGATAAATGAGAATCTTTCTAAAATTATTAGTATTAATTTGAACAAAATTAATGTAAAAGCAACAACGAACGAAGGAATGGGTTTTATTGGCAGAAAAGAAGGTATTGCTGCGCTGGCTGTTGTATTGTTAAAAAGGGGTGAATAGACAATGAAAAAACAGTTTGTTAAGGATTTAAAACCAGGCGTTTTTGTGAAAAGCATTTTTATTGTTGCAGAAACCGAAAAGGCGCTTACAAAGGACAAAAAGGCGTATATTTCACTTATTCTTGCAGATAAGACAGGGAGAATATATGGAAAAATATGGGATAATGCCACGGAACTTGGTAAATTGTTTAAAAAAGGGGATATCGTCGAAATTTCAGGCAGTATTACAACCTACAAGGAAGCACCTCAAATTCGCGTGGAAACCTTGAAAAAATGCAGCGAAGAGGAAATAGATAGCGCTGATTTTTTACCAGTTACAGAAAAAGATAGAGATGTTTTGCTTAAAAATTTTTTAGAGATAGCGGAAAGTGTCCAAAATCCATACTTTAAATCCCTTTTAAAAAATATATTTACTAATGAGCGAATTATCGACGGCATAAAAAATGCTCCTGCAAGTGTCTCTATACACCACAGTTATGTGGGAGGCCTGCTTGAACATACTTTGAATGTCGTAAAAATATGTGAAACAGTAGTATCTATGTATCCACTAGTGGATCGAGACCTATTAATAACCGGGGCACTTTTGCATGATATCGGGAAAATTGAAGAGTATAACTACAGCAAAATAATTGAACATACAGACAGTGGTAAATTGTTGGGGCATATTGCACTTGAAATGGTATTTATAAGCAAAGAGATTGAAAAGATACAATCTTTTCCTGACAATCTTAAAATTGACCTATTACATCTCATTCTTTCACATCATGGCGAACGTGAATTTGGATCTCCCAAAATTCCTTGCACCGTAGAAGCAGCTGCACTTGCTTATGCTGATCTGTTGGATAGCAGGGTTGAAAGTTTTATTGAAGTAGCAAATAATAACAAAGAAAATTGGAGTGGCTATATAGGCTTTCTTGGAAGAAAAGTTTTTAAGAGACAAGAATAACCCGTATGTACAGAAAATAAACTCGAAAATATTTAAGGAGACGAGATGAATATATTCAGGGCAATTGTTTTAGGTGTTATCCAGGGATTGACAGAATTTTTACCTGTCAGCAGTTCAGGTAATCTTGTTATTTATCCTGCAATTTTTAGATGGGGCACACCGACGCTTTCTTTTGCAATGGTCCTGCATCTGGGAACACTTTTTGCCGTTCTTTTATACTATTTAAAAGACGTGAAGAAGCTTGTTGTGGGTTTTTTCCACACATTTAAAAGCAATAAAACAGACGAAGAAAGCTTATATGTTCGGTTGTTCTGGCTTCTTTTTGTAGCTCTACTTCCTGCCAGTATTGTGGGTCTACTTTTTTCGGATAGAATTGGCAAAGTATTTGCTCAGCCGCATATTGTTTCTATATTTTTGTTTATTACTGCGGCTATTCTTATCGTATCCAGCATTAATTTTCAAGGGGAACGCGACACTCTGAAACATATTTCTTTAAAGCACGCATTATCTGTGGGTTTTCTCCAGATTATTGCACTGTTTCCTGGTATTTCTCGTTCGGGTTCTACTATTGCGGGTGGAATTTTTTCTGGAATGAATAGAGAAGATGCGGCAAAATTTTCTTTTCTTCTTTCCATTCCTATCATTGGAGGAGCAGGTCTTCTTGAATTGAAGAGCGCTTTGAACGTATCCATTTCCGGGGTTTCTTTCAGTGCACTTTTAGCAGGTTTTCTTGCTTCGTTTATTTTTGGTTTCTTGTCGATAAGATTCTTTTTTGCGGTTATTAGAAGGGCAAAGTTTTATTATTTTGCTTTGTACTGTATAATACTTGGTGTTGTTGGATTTATATTTACTTAGTTTGTAAGGAGAAGAAAGGGGGATTAAAATGTTTGAAAAGATAATTTTTCCATACGATTTTTCTAAATATGGAGAAAAGGCAATTCCTTATATCGAAAAATTTAAGAGTATAGGGGGAAAAGAAGTTATTATCATTTATGTAGTGGAGTATAATGAAGTTTTTAAGCATGTGTTATACAAAGAATTGGAATTGAAAGGGTTTCAGAAAAAAATTAATCTCAAACTTAAGCCCCTTAAAGAAAGGTTTGAAAAAATAGGTTTTAACGTGACAACATGCGTGGAGTTTGGCACACCATCCAAAGTGATCATTAAAAAAGCATCGGAGTATAAGGCGAATATTATTGTAATGGGCGGACAGGGAAGGGGTGCTGTTGGTTCATTTTTTTTGGGAAGCACTGCATTGAACGTGTTACAAAGGTCATCAATTCCCGTGCTTGTAGTGCCATCCAGGTAGTCTGGACTTAGTATAATTCTACTATTGCGCTTATTTCCATTGCAGCTCCGATAGGTAGGCTGATTACACCGATTGCTGTTCTTGAATGTTTGCCTTTATTATTATCAAAAATTTTGACTACAAGATCGGATATTACATTCATTACTTTGGATTGTCCTGTAAATTCAGCCGTTGAATTTATGAAGCCTTCGATTTTAACAATTTGTTTTACTTTGTCCAGGTCTCCTATAGCTTTTTTTAAGTTTGCAATGAGTTGTAGCGCACATAGCTCTGCAATTTCCTTACCATTTTCTGAGTTAAAATCTTTCCCGAATTTTCCTGCCATAATCTATAAATATAATCTCAATCAGAGATTCTGTAACCCAATTTTTTTACTTTTTCTTCTAATTTTGGCCAATCTTTTTCTGTGCGCACAAAAATATCCAGATAGACGGGTTTGTTCACGATTTGTTGTATGTCAATACGTGCCTCTGTCCCAATTCTTTTGAGCATTTTGCCCCTTTTTCCTATTACGATGCCTTTTTGAGATTCTCTTGCTACAGAAATTACAGCGCGGACATATAGCATCCCGTTCTTCTTTTCTTTCATTTCTTCTATGTTTACAGCAGCGGAGTAAGGAAGCTCTTTTCCAAGTCGAAGAAATAATTTTTCTCTTATTGCCTCAGCGATTAAAAGTGGCAGTGGTCTATCTGTTAACATATCTTTGGGAAAGTATTCTGGTCCCTCTTGAAGATATTTTTTCGTTTTATTAACGAGCAAATCAATATTTTTTCCTGTTAATGCAGCGATTTTTACCACTTCTTTGAACGGGAATAACTTTCTAAATTCTTGTTCAGTGGCTTTAATTTGGTTTTCACTGTACCGGTCTATTTTATTTATTACAAGAAATACCGGTATATCTATTTTGTTAAGTTCACTCATTATTTTAGGGTATTCTTCTCCGGGGAAATCTTCTGGTTCTATCATAAGATATACAAGATCGACTCCTTTTATGCTTCTTATGGCAGTTTCTACCATATATTTATTTAATGCACTCCTGGCATTATGTACTCCGGGAGTATCTATAAATACTAACTGCGCATCAGGAAGGTTTTTTACTCCTAAAATTTTGAAACGTGTGGTCTGTGGCTTTGGCGAAATGATAGAAACCTTTGTACCTACAAGATAATTGAGTAATGTAGATTTCCCTACATTTGGCCTGCCTAAAATTGTAATAAATCCGCTTTTCATATGTATTTCCTTTCTCTGTACCTTTTGTTTAAATTGTGTTACCAGCTGTTTTAATATAGCGCTTTTAATTTATTATACAGTATTTTATACTTTATGTGAACCTTTTTCTTCTTAGGAGTATCTAATATATGGATAGTTAAAAAAAGGAGGTATGAAATGGTTAAAAAATTTTTAGTAGTTTTGTTGGTTACAGTATTTGCTGCAGCACTCTTTATCGCACCAAAAGTAGGCCTTGCAGAAGGGAACGATTATGGAACAGCATTAAATGTGTACAATGCGAAAATTGAGCAAGCTAATTCTGAATTGATTATTTTAAACGAGAAGATGATACAGGTGAGAGAAAAACAAACAGAGATATTTGCAATACTAAAAGAAAAGAAGGATAACGGAGAAGAGATTAATGAAGAAGTAAAGCCGCTTATCAAAAGACTTATAGAGATCAGAAGATCGGCAGAACGGTTCAATGATATAAGAGATGCAAGGTCTTATTATGCAAAAACACTTTCAGGCCAGCTAAATGAAAAGATGAAAGAGATTAGAGAAATGAGAGAAAGTAACGCAAACGAAGAAGAGATGGAAAATCTTTTAAAAGAAACACGTAATTTGAGAAGAAAGATTGGAAATGTTTTGCCTTTTAATTTGAGGTTTTCACTTAATAAGACAGACAAGGTCAAAGAAATTGCTGAACACCTTAAAGAGGAGAAAAAAGAAGGTAGAGCAGTAAAACTTTTAGAGAGTGCCACAAAGAGAGTTGAAAAAGAGATTGAGATAGCTAATAGGCAGGAAGAAAACCTTGATAAAATATTGGATTTGCTTAATCAGGTTGCAGATGGGCTTGGGATATGAAGATAAATTCAATTCAGGGCATTATAACAATACGGATGACTGTGTGGTTTGCCGCGGCGCTTATTGCCCCTTTTGTATTGAAGTACATTGCTAACGAGAAAGAAATACAGGGAGAGACAGACTATTTTAAGAGCCTCGTGCTCTCCCTTTTACTTTTTTTTGTAGCATTT
>DAOWNX010000018.1 GCA_030642335.1 Caldisericota bacterium | reverse complement strand
GTTTACCATAGAGGATCTTGAAAGAATTGGGTCAATCCTGAAAACCGCACCGCCTGTCCGTAGAGAGGAAGATAAAAAGCCCCTGTGGGAAGGATTGCAAGATGGTTCAATTGATTTTATCGCAACTGATCATGCAGCGGGGAAATACCCGGAAGAAAAATCCTCAAACAATATATGGGAAAATTATGCAGGAATACCGGGAACCCAGCTTATGGTCCCGATCATGCTTACCTATGGTTATCACAGCAGAAAGCTTACTTTAAATGAAATACAAAGATTGCTAAGTGAAAATGCAGCAAAACGCTATGGCTTATATCCTGAAAAAGGTAGCTTGAAAGTTGGTACCGATGCAGATTTTACAATTGTAGATTTAAATAAGGAATGGATTGTTGATCCGTCAATGTTAGAAAGCAAAGGAAAATATTCCGTTGTCGCAGGATGCACGCTGAGAGGTAAAATAGCAAAAACCATTGTGAGGGGAAAGGTTGTCTTTGACGAAAAGTATGGAATAACAGGAAACAGAGGTCATGGTAAACTCATAAGAAGTAACTTGTAGCGCAATGAAAATAACAATTATAGTAGACAACTATACAACAAAAAGGGGGTTTATTGCAGAACATGGATTCTCTGCGCTCATAGAAACAGGACAACAAAAAATCCTATTCGACACCGGCCAGAGCCGCGCACTACTGCATAACCTCAAAATAAAAAACATTGATCCTAAAAATATTGGAACAATTGTTTTGAGTCATGGACACGATGATCACACGGGAGGAATTAAACCATTCAGTAAAAAGAATAATCAATTTAAAATATTCGCTCACCCCGCGATTGTTTATCCTAAATATAAAATCACAAAAGAGTTAAAGAAAAATATAGGGCTAAAAACAAATTTAAGCAAATTTAACACAAAGTTTTATGTGAATCCTGTGGAAATTTCCCCAGGGATCATTTACTCCGGCGAAGTACCGAAAATAAACAAATGGGAATTAGAAGAAACAATATATTATAGAAAGATAAATGGCAAACTTGAAAGAGATCCCTTTCAAGATGATGTTTCGCTGTATATAATAACCGATAAAGGCCTGGTTGTTTTAACGGGCTGTGCACACTCAGGCATTATCAATATCATTCATCACGGAATGGAAATTACAGGAATAAACAAACTGCACGGAATAATAGGAGGAATGCACCTTAAAAGTGCATCAAATAAAAGAATAAAGAAAACGGTACAATTAATTGCCGGAATGAACCCGGAGTTTGTCACTTTATCCCATTGTACAGGGATTCTCCCGGGAATAGAGTTTGTCAAAAAAATTGGCGAAAGAGCTATTTTCGCGGAAGTCTCAACGGAATTCAATTTTTAATTTTACTTGACTTACTTTAAAATTTAGATATTATATTTTTTTAAGGTTAAAGAGTTACAATATAATAAAAGAATAATATTTACTATTCATGGCTCCTGGTGACCCGGCCCGGAGAATTTGGTTATATAAAATATCACATTCTACAAGGAGGTAGAGTAAAATGCTAACAAAAGCACTTAAAGGCAGAGATTTTATTAGCCTAATGGATTTTAACAAAGAAGAACTCGAAACAATTTTTGATGTAGCTTTCAATCTCAAAAGAAAAGTAGCATTGGGAGAACCACAAGATAATCTTCTTAAGAACAAAACGCTTGCAATGATCTTCGCTAACCCTTCAACAAGAACAAGAACTTCTTTTGAAGCGGCAATGACACAACTTGGAGGACATGCACAGTTCCATACACCTCAAGTTATGCAAATTGCACATCATGAAACCTGGGTTGACACCGCAAGAGTTCTCGATCGGTATGTTGACGGTATTATGATTCGTATGTACGGCCTGGAAAAATACGGACAGGCAAGAGAGATTTTAAAGCTCATGTCAGATAATGCAAATATCCCTCTTTTCAATGCACTTGATGATAAAGAACATCCTTTTCAAATTATGGCAGATATTATGACAATGATAGAAAAACTTGGTCCAAACTGGAAAAGCAAAAAAATTGTAATGAGCTGGGCATACTCTGAAAGAGTAAAATCAGCAGGAGTTCCGCAAACAATGGCAATAGCAGCCTCACTTCTCGGTATGAACCTGACACTGGCATATCCTGAAAAATACGATGTGGATCCAAATTATATGACATTTGCAAATAACGCAGCAGAAAAAAGTGGAGCCAAAATCAATGTAGTGCATGATGTTTTTGATGCAGCAAATGCTGCTGATGTTATTTACGCAAAAAGCTGGAGTAGTTTTCTGATGAATAAAGAAGAAGATACAGAATATAGAAAACAGTTCAAGGAAGATTGGAAAATCTCTAAGAAACACTTTGATCTTGCAAAAAAACAAGCAATCTTCATGCACTGTCTCCCGGCAGATAGGAACCTTGAAGTAACAGACGAGATAATCGATGGTCCAATGTCCGTAGTATACGACGAGGCAGAAAATAGACTTCATACGGAAAAAGCAATTCTTGCATTATCGATGAAATAGGAGGAAATGATGACAGACCTTTTTGGAAAATCCTTAATTACTACACAGGATTGGGAAAAAGAATGGCTTAATGAAGTACTTGAAGTCGCAAAAGATATGAAAAAGCATCGGTATGAAAAACCGTATACAGAGCTACTCAAGAACAAAACGTTCCTGATGTTTTTCTACAATCCATCTGTAAGAACAAGACAATCATTCGAGGCAGCTGCAACAGAGCTCGGAGGACATGCGCAATTTCTTGAGCCAAAATCTATGAGACTAAAATCTAAAGGAAAAGCAGGCGAAACAATAGAAGATGCAGCAAACGTAATGAGTAGATATGGAGTAGGCCTTGGAATAAGAATGCTTGAAGATGCAATCGAAGAATACGGGCAAGGAGATGAACTCCTGAGAGAATATGCAAAATATGGAACGATCCCCGTTATCTCAATGGCTCACGATAAATACCACCCGTGCCAGGGACTTTCTGATTTAATGGGCATACAAGAACATATGGGAGACGTTAAAGGCAAAAAAATTACACTCATGTGGGGATACTCATCCATGGTGCGTTCCTGGAGTTCTGTTCAGGAAGATATCCTGCTCATGCCGCGTTACGGAATGAACTTCACACTCGCCTATCCGGAAGGATTTGACTTAGATCCGGAAGTAATAAGCAAGGCAAAAGAAAATGCTGAGAAAGCAGGAGCGACATTTGAAATTACACACGACAGATTTGAAGCAGTAAAAGATGCCCAGGTTGTCTATGCCCGACACTGGATGAATCCACTAAGATACCTTAACGGAAAAGATACAGATAAAGAACTGTCACTGAAATACAAAGATTGGAGATTAACAAAAGAACTTTATAGTCGTACTGATAATGCGTATTTCATCCACCCAATGCCCGTCGATAGAGGCAATGAGGTAGATGATGAAGTGGCAGATAGTCCACGCTCAATTATTTATGATATTGCAGAAAATAGATTACATACACAAAAAGCCATTATGGCACTCACAATGGCGAAAGGATGGAGGTAAGAGATGAGTAAATTAGCAATACTAGCAATTGGCGGAAATTCTTTAATTAAAGACAAACAACACGAAACCGTAGAAGATCAATATGAAGCAGTGTGCGAGACCGCCAAACACATTGCAGGAATGATTGAACAAGGTTTTGACGTTGTCGTTACACATGGAAATGGACCACAAGTTGGGTTCATATTGCGGCGTTCCGAAATTGCACATGACACCTCAGGAATGCATCTTGTACCACTGGTAAACTGTGGAGCTGATACACAAGGTGCAATTGGTTATCAAATACAACAAGCGCTTGACAATGAATTTAAAAGAAGAAATATTACAAAGAAAACAGCAACAGTAGTAACACAGGTCGTCGTGGATAAAAATGATGATGCATTTAAAAACCCGGCAAAGCCAATCGGTACATTTTACACAAAAGAACGCTCAGAAGAGCTGCAGAAAGAACATCCGGACTGGGTAATCATTGATGATGCAGGGAGAGGTTACAGAAGAGTGGTCCCTTCACCGATGCCTATAGAGATTGTAGAGCAAGATGCGATTGAGCTGCTCGTAAAAAATGGTTTTAGTGTTGTTGGCGTAGGTGGCGGTGGTATCCCTGTAGTTTACAACGAAAATGGTGAATTGGAAGGGTCTCCTGCAGTGATTGATAAGGATAATGCATCAAGTTTGCTGGCAATAAATATTAAAGCAGATGTATTTATTATTTCCACTGCCGTAGAAAAAGTATGCCTAAATTTTGGTAAACCAAACCAGGTTGCCCTTGATAACATAACTGTTGCGGAGGCAAAAAAATACATTGCAGAGGGACATTTTGCAAAAGGAAGTATGCTACCGAAAATTCAGGCAATTGTGCGCTTCCTCGAAGCAGGCGGAAAAGAAGCCATCGTTACAAAACCTGAATCTTTAGAAAGGGCATTGAAAGGTGAGACAGGCACACATATACGCCCATAAGTTAAATATTTATCGTTCTGTAATTGAACAATAATATGTGATTTGAAAAAAGAGCTTTCGTATTACGAAAGCTCTTTTTAAATAAAAAATTGTAATTAAATTTATAAAGAATTGAATTCTTTTATAAATAATAGTATAATTTAAAAAATGTACTATTCTTAAATATTTGAAGCACAAAAAAAGAAAAAAATATATTATGATTTAAATAATTCTAAAAGGGAGGTGGCACAAAGAAGTAAATATTTAGAAATAACAAACACAAAAAAACAAGGAGGAAAGAGCATGAAACACATTAGGCCATTAGTAGTAATTTTACTGCTCATCGCATTAGTAGGCGTATTTGCAGGCTGTGCACCAAAAGAAACTCCTGAAGAGAAACCAGAGGAAACACTCAAGGTAGCATTCATCTATGTAGGACCAAAAAATGATGGGGGATGGAGTCAAGCACATGATGAGGGAAGATTGTATTTAGAACAACAACTTCCGTATGTAGAAACCGCATATACAGAAAATGTACCGGAAGGAGCTCCATGCGAAAAGGTTATAAGAGATTATTGCAACGAAGGTTATAAAGTTATCTTCACAACAAGTTTTGGATTTATGGATCCCACACTTAATGTCGCAGAAGATTACCCGGATGTAGTTTTCGAACACTGTTCAGGATTTAAAACGTCGGAGAATATGGGAAATTATTTTGGCAGAATGTACGAACCAGACTATTTAGCAGGACTTGTCGCTGGAATGATGACAGAATCTAATTATATCGGATTTGTTGCTCCATTTTCAATCCCGGAAGTCGTAAGAGAAATTGATGCTTTCACCATTGGAGCAAAAGAAGTAAATCCAGATGTAGAAGTGCATGTCATCTGGACAAATTCCTGGTTTGACCCGGTGTTAGAAGCAAGCGCAGCAGAAACATTCCTTGCAAACGGTGCTGATATTATAGCAAGCGGTGTTGATTCGCCCGCAGCACTACAAGCAGCAGAAAAAGCAGGAAAATACGGAGTAGGTTATGACATGGATATGACAAGTTTTGCGCCAGCTGCTGTACTCACCTCACGTATTTGGCACTGGGGTCTTTATTACACACAAGTCGCACAAGAAGTTCATGATGGCACATGGACAGCAGGCGAATATTGGGATGGTATGGAAGCAGGTATTGTCGATTTAGCTCCATACGGACCAATGGTACCTCAAGAAGTGCAAGATTATGTTGAAAATAGAAAACAGATGATACTGAATGGCGACTATGACCCATTCATGGGGCCAATTTATGACCAGAGCGGAACATTACGAGTAAAAGAAGGAGAAGAAGTCTCAGATGGAGACAAATTAGGCATTCAATGGTTCGTTGATGGCGTTGTAGGAACAATACCTGAAGGCGGCTCTTAATTTTAAGAATGAAGTAGTTTAAATTTCCCAGGGCAATTGCCCTGGGAAATTTAATATTATGTATGGAGGAATAAATGGATGAAATCATTGTTAAAACCAAGGGTATAACAAAATATTTCCCTGGAGTTCTTGCCAATGACCACATTGATTTTGAACTAAGAATGGGAGAAATCCATACACTGCTAGGAGAAAATGGCGCAGGCAAAAGTACCTTGATGAATATTTTAGATGGTATTTATCATCCCGATAAAGGCGAAATTTACATCAAGGGAAATAAGGTACATATACAAAGCCCATTCGATGCTATGACAAACAGCATTGGGATGATACATCAACATTTTATGCTCGTAGACACACTTACGGTTCTTGAAAATGTAGCATTAGGACTTAAATCACAGGGTTTTTATATTAAAAAAACGGAAATGGCAAAACAAATAAAACAAATATCCCAAAAATATCATTTCAATATTAATCCATATTCCAAAATATGGCAACTCTCCGTTGGCGAACAACAGCGCGTAGAGATTATAAAAACTCTGTTTAGAGGAGCTGAGATACTAATTCTTGATGAACCAACAGCCGTTCTAACCCCCCAGGAATCTAACGATTTGTTTAAAATACTTAAAAAATTAGTAAAAGAAGGGAAATCAATTATTTTCATCAGTCATAAATTAGATGAAGTAATGGAAATTTCAGACAGAATAACAGTTTTAAGAAAAGGAAAAGTAGTTGGAACAGTAAACAAAAATGACGTAACTAAAAATCACCTGGCTAAAATGATGGTGGGAAGAGAAGTGCTGTTCAGCTTAGAAAGAAAACCATTAAAAAGAAAAGGTAAGGTTCTGAAAGTAAAAGAACTTGAAGCATATAATGACAAAGGGGTTAAAGCACTAAAAAAAATAAGTTTTACAGTTGCTGCCGGTGAAATTTTTGGCATCGCGGGTATTTCAGGTAACGGTCAAAAAATATTATCCCAGGTCATCACCGGGTTAAGGCGAGCCACCAGCGGCAAAGTAATCCTAAATGAAACAGATATAACAAATGTTAGTCCAAAAGCTATTACAAGCAGCGGCGTAAATTATATTCCCCCGGATAGGCTCAAGGTCGGACTTATTCCAAACCTTAATACAGTAGAAAATACTATCCTCAGATCTTACGATAGAGAGCCAATTTTAAAAAGAAATTTCATTGATTATGAAAAAGCAACAGGATACACCAAATCACTCATTACAAAATTTAATATCATGGTACCAAAAATAGATGCCCCGGTAAAACTTCTTTCAGGTGGAAACATGCAGAAGCTCCTTTTAGCAAGAGAAATTGCTGAAAAGCCAAAACTACTTATTGCTGTTCATCCCACACGAGGGCTAGATGTAGGAGCAACAGAATACATCAGAAAGCAGTTACTCAAAGAACGCGACAAGGGTTTAGCAGTGCTACTAATTTCAGAAGACCTGGATGAAATACTCATGCTATCAGACAGAATTGGAGTAATATATGAAGGACAAATTATGGAAGTTATCAATATCGAAGATGCTGAGAGAAATAAAATTGGGTTACTTATGGCTGGAGTAGATTCCGTAAGAAATTAATTCTGAAAGGATATAAAAAATGTTACTGTTTGAAAAACGAGAAAACGTTTCTACTAAATTAAAGGTAGCTATTCCGCTAATATCTGTATTTTTAGGTTTAGTAGCAGGAGGTATTGCAATTCTTTTTACACGGACCAACCCACTTATAGTATATAAGGCGCTGGTCAAAGGCGCATTTAGCAGCGTCTATACGTTCTCAGAAACACTCGTAGTTGCTATTCCTCTAATCTTAATCTCAACAGGATTAATAGTCGCATTCAAGATGAACTTCTGGAATATCGGAGCATACGGTCAATACATTATTGGAGCAATTTTTGGATCATTTTTTGCTCTCAGTATGCCTGCTACAATGCCAAGACCACTGCTCCTTACCATTATGTGCCTCGCCGGTATTTTAGGAGGAGCACTTTGGGGATTGATACCTGCCGCGTTAAAGGCCTTCTGGGAAGTAAACGAAGTTATTTCTACATTACTTTTAAATTATATTGCACTCTACATATTGAAATATTTAATGTATGGTCCATGGAGGAATCCGGCAAGTCACGGTTTTCCGTTATCAAAACCATTTGAATTAAATGCTCAACTCCCACGATTATTGGTACACACAAGAGTTCATCTTGGCCTTATTTTTGGTATTATTGCAGTAATTATTGTCTATATTCTTATTAAAAAAACTAAATTTGGATACGAAATACGGGTAATAGGTGAGAATAAAAGAGCAGCGAGATATGGAGGAATCAACATCACAAAAAACATTTTCATAGCGATGGCTATAAGCGGAGGATTAGCTGGACTTGCTGGCCTGGCACAACTATCCGGCGTTATACATATGCTACAAATAGAGATTAACCCCGGATATGGATACACTGCCATCATTGTTGCCTGGCTTGCTTCATTAAACCCAATTATAGCAATGTTTGTAGCAGTCATTTTTGGTGGCCTGGAAGCTGGTGGGTATCAAATACAAATGGCTATACGAGTCCCGTTTGGCATTGTAGGCACCATAGAAAGTGCCGTTTTATTCTTCTTACTGGGCGGTGAAATATTGAAGAAATACCGAATAAGACTCAGGAGGAATACGTCATGAATTTAACGGCTACAACAATCATTATAACACTACTCGCAACTACGGTACGTTCTGGTACCATACTTTTGTTCCCCACCGTCGGCGAAATATTTGCTGAAAGGACCGGAATACTAAACCTTGGCATAGAAGGAATGATGATTATTGGTGCATTTTTCGGTTTTGTTGTAGCATATATAACAAAAAATCCATACCTTGGATTCGTCGTTGGAATGCTTGCGGGAGGTGCTGCAGCACTCATTCATGCTTTTATATCGATAACACTCAGAGGAAACCAGGTAGTAAGTGGACTGGCTTTAACAATCTTTGGATTAGGTATCACCAGTTTTTATGGTCAGAGATGGATAAATAATAAACTGCCAGAAAGTATCCCTACTGTCATAATACCCGGACTTTCTAAAATACCATTTATAGGTCCAATATTTTTTAGACAAGATTATATTGTATATTTTTCTTATATTCTTATATTTGCCCTGTGGTTTATACTCTACAAAACAAAACCGGGAATACATTTGCGAGCAGCCGGGCAAAATGCAAGAGCTGCTGATGCAATGGGAGTGAATGTAAATGCTACTCGCTATTTTTGGACATTCTTTGGTGGACTCATGGCAGGTGCTGGCGGGGCATATCTAACGATAGCATACGCAACTTTTTGGCTGGAAGGGATTACAGCAGGCAGAGGATGGATTGCAGTTGCACTTGTTATCTTTGCCATGTGGAATCCCATTAATGCACTTATTGGTGCATACTTATTCGGAGGGATATCTGCTTTGCAATTCCAACTTCAAGCATCTGGCACTACAATACCTTCCTCTCTCCTCAGCATGCAGCCATATCTTCTTACTTTTATTTTAATTTTTTTTGCAACACTTATTGTGCGTGCCAGACATCTT
>DAOWNX010000119.1 GCA_030642335.1 Caldisericota bacterium | reverse complement strand
TTGCTTTAACATCTTTTTTTAATAAGAATCGCGTAATCCTTTCAGAAAATTGTGTAATCTGATTCTTTGTCTTTGTGCCATATGGAAAATTTTTTGAATCCGCAACATATACAAGGTTTTCATGCTCAAGCACCCTTGAAATAGTGTTTACAACAGCAAGGCCTCCAATTCCAGAATCAAAAATACCAATAGAAGATCTACTATCCACTGAAATATCTCTCTATCCCTTCTTTCAAAGCTTCTGCTATTTTATCCAAAAATGAAGAGTTTTTGCACAATGATTCTTCATAAACATTCGAAACAAACAAAATTTCCGTCAGTATAGATGGCATTGTAGTAACATTTCTACACACATAAAGGTAACCCTTTTTTACCCCTCTATCACTGGTATTTAAATTTTTTAATAGCGAATCCTGAACAGCTTTAGCAAAATTGTAAGACCCACTGTGCCAATAATATGTTTCTGTTCCATGTGCCGCCCTGTTAACTGACGCATTAAGGTGAATAGATATAAATAAATCTCCTCCTGAATTGTCTGCCATTGAACACCGCTCTGCAAGCGTTGGATTATTTCGGTCATCCAAAACTTCATGCGTAAGAATCACCGTAGCTCCCTCTGCTTCCAATAATTTCCTTAACCTCTTTGCAATGTCAAGAACAATTATAGCTTCCTTAATACCAGTGGGGCCTGTAGCGCCAACGTCCAGATAGGGACCGGAATAACTTCCGTGTCCAGGGTCTATCACAATAATTCGTCCTGCAAGCGAGCCACTTTTACTCGCAGCAATACTAACAGTAACTTTAGTACCAGTTGTATTAATATTAACAGTTTCGCTGGCTTTGCCAACTTTAATCCTTATTTCAGGTGGAGCAGTGCCATTTCTTTCCTTTGAATCAATCATATCAAATGTGCCACATTCTGCATAGAAAATTAAATATAATGAATCACTTTTTTCCTTTTTGACCTTCGGCGGCGTAGAAAACGTAAACAAAAACTTTCCATTCTCTTCTTTGTACTCCGTCAACACCGGATCAATATAAATTACCTTATCTGTAGAAATAACTGAAACATTTAATGTTTCAGAAAGAAGGTCTAACGAGATAAAAAATTCTCCGTCCTTTTCCAAAAGTTTACTCTTATCAACTACTGCTTTTTCTCCAAATAAACTTATGCTAACACTTCCATCTTGCACAATAGGTTCTGTATTAAAATAATTCAAAAAATCGTTTAAACTCAAATATTCCTTATCATTTAAATTTTCCACAGAGGCATAAATTCCCGTGCTAGAAAAATCTATTTTCTTCTCACCAACTTTAGGTAACTCTAAATGCAGTATAAAAGTTTGGCTATCTTTCATCTCTCCTTTAAAGGGAACCCTGCTATTCAAATCCGTAGTAACCGACACAGAACTACCTAATTGTTCCCATCGCACACGAATAATTGGAGGAAGATTAATCAAAAAAGCATTCTCACTTTCCACAATTGTACCTGTAAAATTAGCTGTGAGTCTCACAGGATTCTCTAACATAGATAAAGAAGGAATTGATAAATTTTTGCCATTCATCACAATGTCTATTCCGTTAGGACCAATCGTCCAGGTTATCTTATCTAGTTCACTTCTCCCTTTATTGCTAGTAATAACTAAGTCAGAACGAATCCATCCCGTTTCTCCATTAACAGTTATTTCATACCAGACTTCCTTTTTTTCATTTTCTCCAACACCTCTAATCATTACAATTGTTCCGGATTTCAACACAGTCTGCACAAAATAATTTGTAGAAGGGCCTCCCCTGACATTGACAACATCCTCTATTTTCCCTTCGCTTCCTATTTTAGATAGATCTAACGGAGGAGACGAAACAACATCAAAAAGAGGGCCATATGCCCATCCAATTTTGCCTTTGTGCTGAACCTCCAGCCAAATTTCTGTTTCCACATTTCTTGCAATGCCTACAATAAGTAACTCACTTCCTTTGTCTATCAGATCAATTCTTGCATAGTCAAGAGATGGTCCTTCTCTGAGGTTTATATAATATAAAGCTGTTGCTTTGGAAGTTTCATCATCAGTTTCAGGGGGAGTTTCGGGAGGAGTTTCTACTTTTTTAGTATACCAACCTGCAATATATCTATACTTCCCATTTTTATCCTGATATCTGTACCATGTTTCTCCATCTGATCTCCTTATAATCCGTTGCACACTAACCATATTGCCCTCATTCAATACATCTACCATACTAAATCCCACACCCGGGCCTACCCTCACATTTAGCACATCCGCAATGACCTTTGCATCAAAATCCGCATCCTCGCCCTGTATCGTAATATTTATATTACGCGTAAGCCATGCGGCAATGTATCCTGCAGTGTTTTTATTAAAATCATACACTCTGTACCATTTTTCGCCTTTAGCATTATTTTGAGTAAAAAGAAGTTCCAACAAAGTTCCTCTATCCGCCCTATATAAAATGTTATTTTCTGTTCCCGGTCCACTTCTTATATTTACAGAAAAAGCACTAACCTCTATCAAATAATATCCAGCCGCATTAGCTATCGGAACCGATGTAAAAATAATCATAATAAATAAAATGACAGATAATATCTTTTTCATCTTAATCTCCTTGCCCTGCTTATCTCTCTTTTTATTCTTTTCTCCTCTTCTTTTCTCTTGTCGCCAAACAGTTTTTTAGAACGCACAAGTGCGATTTTCACCTTTATCCGATTGTGCGCTGTATGGACATCAAGAGGAATAATTGTATATCCTTTCTCCTTTACTCTCGAACTCCATTTAACAATTTCATACTCGTGAAGTAAAAGCTTCCTCCGCCGTCTCTCATTTTTTACATTATGCACCGAAGGATTTGTCGCGATAAACATCTTATATATAAAAAATTCGCCGTTTTTTTCCTTTATAAAACTGCCATGCAAATTCACCTTTCCAGCCCTCACAGATTTCGTCTCGTATCCTTCTAACTGAATACCGGCTTCCTTTGTGTCAATAATTTCATAATTTCTCGCAACACGTTTGTTTGTAGCAATTATTTTTTCTTCTTCCATTTATTCCTCAACTCTTTGAGCGTATTTCTCAGCTCCTCCGGCAGCATGGCATATGCCACGATTTTTCTATTTATTATAGGATGAAAGAAAGAAATTTCATAAGCATGTAAAAAATGTCGCGTAAGAGAAACATCTGCGCCCATTTTCCCGCCGTATAAATAATCTCCAACAACAGGATGCCCGAGGTACGCAAAATGCACACGAATTTGGTGGGTTCTCCCCGTTTCAAGGGCTACAGCAACAAGCGTATAAGGCCCTACCTCTTCAATAACCCTGTAATGAGTCACAGCACGTCTGCCAGATGGAGAAATCCCCATCTTTATTTCGTTTTTATTTCTTCGTCCAATTGGCAAATTTATTATACCTTTCTTGTCCTTTAAGTTTCCTTTTAAAAGTGCAATATAGTTTCTTTCAATTTTATGTTCTTTAAGCAACTCTGATAATTTCAAATGCGCTTCATTTGTTTTAGCAACGACAAGAAGGCCTGATGTATCTTTATCGAGCCTATGTA
>DAOWNX010000098.1 GCA_030642335.1 Caldisericota bacterium | reverse complement strand
GGGATGATTATTCTTACTGCTGATGATCCTTCGATGTATTCATCGCAAAATGAGCAAGATAATCGTATGTATGCGCGGATTGCTGGTGTTCCCTTACTTGAACCCGCGGACCCTCAGGAAGTAAAGGATCTTATAAAATTTGGGTTTGAACTTTCTGAAGAGATACATCTGCCTGTTTTAATGCGGACTACAACACGTGTTTCTCATATGAGAGGCATTGTTCATCTTAATGATGTAGTATCTACGAAGGGCAAAGGATTTTTTGAAAAAGCACCTTCTCACTATGTGCCTGTCCCCGCTAATGCAGTGAGAATGCATAAAGAATTGTTGGATAAGCTTGCAAAAGCTGAAAAGATAGCTGATAGTACGCAGGTGAATAAGGTATATGATTTTGGAGACGAATTTGGCATCATCACAAGTGGTGGTGCTTTTAACTATGTAATTGATGTAGTTAAGGAAAATAATATTCCTGTGAAAATACTGAAACTTGCATTTACCTACCCTTTCCCCCGGCAACTTGTAAAAGAATTTCTTTCTACGGTAAAAGAGGTACTTATCGTTGAGGAAGTAGAGCCTGTGATGGAAAAAGAAGTACTTGCAATTGTCGGGAAATATAAGATTCCGGTTGATGTGTACGGAAAACTTACCGACACGCTTCCCCGTATTTATGAGTATTCTCCTGACATTGTAAAAAACGGAATAAAAAAAATTAGTGGACATACTATTAAGAAACGGGGGTATTTAAAAACAGACATAACGCTTCCTATTCGCCCACCGATTCTTTGTGCAGGGTGTCCTCATCGTGCAACATACTTTGCTGTGAAAGATGCGGTTAAAAAACTTAAACTGAAAGACGTGATTTTTCCCACTGATATTGGCTGCTATACACTGGGTATTCAGCCGCCGTATGAAATGGCTGATTACTTGCTTTCTATGGGTTCAAGTATTGGCACAGGAACGGGTTTTTCTCATGCAACAAATCAAAAGATAGTGAGTTTTATTGGCGATTCTACATTTTTTCATGCTGGACTTCCCGGGCTTGTCAATGCAGTGCACAATAAGGCTAATTTGTTGATTGTCGTAATGGATAATAGAACGACTGCGATGACTGGCAGGCAGCCGAGCCCTTCTGAACCTGTTAATGGGATGGGAGAAACGGCACCTGAAATTTCTATTGAAAATAGTGTGAAAGGGATTGGCGTAGAGTTTGTGAAAACTGTTGACCCGTACAGCCTTGCAAAAGCAAGAAAAGTTTTTGAGGAGGCGCTTAAGTATGACGGGGTTTCTGTTGTCATATCAAAGCATCCCTGTGCACTGATAACGGATGCAGAGAAGAGAAAGAAAAATTTATTGATGACATTTACCATTAATCAGAACAAATGCACAAAATGTATGGTTTGCGTGAAAGATTGGACTTGCCCTGCTTTCTATGTGGGAAAAGACGGCACTGTTCATATTGACCCACTTATCTGTGATGGGTGTGGCGTGTGTGTTCAGGTTTGTCCTGAAAAAGCGATAGAGGTGAGAAAATGAAAACATATAAAATCCATCTTGCTGGTGTTGGGGGGCAAGGCACAATAAAGGCTTCTTCAATTATTGGCGAAGCTGCTATGAAAAGGGGTATAAATGTAGTGATGAGCGAATTGCACGGGATGGCGCAGCGTGGCGGAGTAGTGACAACAGAAGTAAAGATTGGCGATGCACATAGCCCTGTCATTGAAAATGGCGATGCAGATTTAATTATTGGTTTTGAGCCTGCAGAAGTTTTACGTTCAATAAAAAAAGCAAGCGGAAAGACATTTGTGATAATGAATTCTGCACGTATTGTGCCTTTTACTGTTTCTCTTGGAATGTCAACGTATCCGGATAATCCATCGCTTATTAAAGAAGCAATAAAAAAATTTAGCCATCTTTATATCATTGATGCAGAAAAACTGGCTAAAAGGGCTGGAAACATTATGTCGCTTAATATGGTTTTGCTGGGAAGCGCTGTTGCTGTGCCCGGGTTTCCTTTGGAACGTGAAGAAATAATCCAATCTATGAAGGAGAGTTTGCCGGGAAAAACTATTGGAATAAACCTTAAAGCATTCGACCTTGGGTTTGAGAGAATAAAAAATATGTGAGTGCTTTCCTGTGGGGCTATTTTATGAGCATAATATCTATTGCTGCTATAATAAGCCCCCAGATAAATCCTGCTGCGACTTCCAATCCAGTATGTCCGATAAGTTCTTGAAAGATTTTTATATCAATTACTTCACGCAATTTTTTACCCCATACTGTTTCCCAGAAGATTTCATTCATTGTTTTGGAATGTTCTCCAACTTCTCTTCTTAGGGAAAGGGCATCAACAACTATTATTGATGCTACAACGAATGAAATTGTGAAGTAAGGGGAGTTCAGTCCGTATCGTACACCTAGCAGTAGTGTAAGTGTTGTTACTGCCGCTGTGTGAGAGCTTGGGTTGCCACCTGGTGAAATTGCAAGGCGCCAATTCATTTTTTTCTTTTGCACAAAGTAAAATATTACTTTTAGCATTTGAGCGGTAAGACTGGAAATAACTGAAAATATCAAAATATCATTTGTAAAGAGTCCTTTTATCCACATTTTTTCCTCTGCTATATAATAAATTTTTAACTTTTCCTATAAAAACATTATAATACTTTTGTGAAAAAAATAATACTAGTTAGTGCTTGTTTGTTAGGGCTCAATACCCGGCATGATGGAAAAAATAGCGTAAGTAAAGGCGTGCTTGTGCTTAAGGACAGGTATTTGATGATTCCTGTTTGCCCTGAACAGTTAGGTGGTTTACCCACACCAAGAATGCCAGCAGAAATTCAAAGTGATGGAAGGATATTGAAAGAGAACGGAGATAATATTACTGAAATATTTTTGAATGGGGCAAAAGAGACATTGGAACTGACAAAATTTTATAAAATAAAATTTGCTCTATTAAAAGATGAAAGCCCGTCTTGCGGAAGCCATTTTGTTTATGATGGGACATTTAGCGGGACTAAAATCAAAGGCGAGGGCATTACTGCCGGGTTTTTGCGAAAGAACGGGATAAAAGTATTTTCTGAAGATGATATAGAAGAGTTAATTGATGAAATTGGATAAGGCCGATATTCCTTACGGAAATTTTAAAAAAGTACTTCTTCACATCTGTTGTGCTCCGGATGCAACATATCCCTTTTTGTATTTAAGAGGGAGGCATTACAGAGTAACGGGGTTTTTCTATAATCCAAACATACACCCCTTAAGTGAGTATGAGAAAAGACTGAAAGAAATTGTACGCTTTTCCCGTGTTGTTGATATGGATCTTGAAGTAGGCAAGTATGACAAGGATAGTTGGATTAAGCGCATAAAAGGTACTGAAAACGAGCCTGAAGGCGGAAAACGGTGTTATATCTGCTATAAGATGCGTCTTGAAGAAACAGCACGAGTTGCAAAAGAAAATGGATTTGACTATTTTACTACCACACTTTCTATAAGTCCGCACAAAAACATTAAATGGATATTTGATATAGGAGAACAGATTGGAAATAAGTATGGGGTAAAATTTCTTAAAGCGAATTTTAAAAAAAGAAACGGATTTAAATCCAGCATTGTATTGAGTAAATACTATAAAATGTACCGGCAAAACTATTGCGGATGCGTGTTCTCAAAGATTAAAAAGTAAATAATCATTAAAATGCTGTGTTTATTACGAAAGTATTTTAATATTAAGATTTTTTACTCAAACTTTTGAATTTTTTTTTCTCTATATTTAAGGAAGTGTAGATTTTATCAAGGTTTTATACGTGTAGAAATTTTTTTAAAAAACTCTTTGAAATCTATTGACAGGAAGTTTTAATTTGTTATGATGTTTTTCGTTGGGAGTATATCGCATAAAAAGACAGTTTCGAAAATACCCTTGACTTGCACTAAAAAAAGCATATAATAGTTATGCTAAAATATTTAAAAACGGATTGTACCTTGAAAACTAAACAGCGAAAGTAAGGTATTAATTTTTCGGAGAGTTTGATCCTGGCTCAGGATGAACGCTGGCGGCGTGCCTTACACATGCAAGTCGAGCGAGAATTTTTTGATGGGGCAACCCATTGGGAAGTTCTAGCGGCAAACGGGTGAGTAATAGATGGGTAACCTACCCTAAAGACGGGGATAGCCTTCTGAAAAGAAGGGTAATACCCGATAATGTTGACAGACTTAGGTTTGTCAAAGAAAGATGGCCTCTGTTTCATGCTATCACTTTTGGACGGGCTCATCTCCTATCAGCTAGTTGGTGAGGTAATGGCTTACCAAGGCAACGACGGGTAGCTGGTCTGAGAGGATGGACAGCCACATTGGGTCTGAGACACGGCCCAGACTCCTACGGGAGGCAGCAGTG
>DAOWNX010000094.1 GCA_030642335.1 Caldisericota bacterium | reverse complement strand
ATAATAAGTTTAGTTCTGTATCGCGTCAAATTAAATCATATATTAAATTAGCTGAAAAGAAAGAATTTAGGGTAAGAAATTCATTATTGGTCGCTCCCGACTTTAGTGACAATTTTGTAAATGACTGTAAAATGGATTGCGACTTGAATCTTTCCTTATTGACCGCTTCAACTTTAATACATATTCTCAACGCATTTAAGAAGGATTCTAAACATAAACAATTTCCGTTTGAACTTTTGCGAAAAGAGGTATTGATAAATGAGGACATAATATTGATTGCATTGAACAGATAGACAGAATTTTGCGAGCAACATCACATAACAAACAGATATGCAATTCCGCTGTCATTCCATCAAGATTTGTTCTAACGGACATACTTCGCATATTTGTTTTCCTTTTCCTAAGAGATAAACTCATAAAGTTGTCTCCCCTAAAAATTTCCAATTACTTCCTTTATTTTCATTTTATTCCTTTCAACTCCCTTTTTAAAATTTTCATATAGATTTTAATGAACCAACAATACTATTTCGTATAGATTTTGGATGAGGCAATTCGTGCCCCGTGACACATAACAATAAATCTGTAAACTAATAAAATAAAAAGTTAAAGGTGAAAGGAGGTAGGCAATATGAATATAGTAAGCTAAAAACCTGAGCGAATAAAGAATTTACCGAAATCAGAACTTGTTAAATCCAACTGCATTATGTTATCAGTGTTGCAACGTAATACAGATTATGAAGTATTTTTAGGGAGAAGTAAGATATTTTTAAAAGCTTATTAAAAATTTAAAGAAAGGAGAAACATTATGAAAAAAATGATTAAGGTTTTAATAGTGGCAACATTAATAGCAACCTTGATGTTTGTAAGCACAAGTATGCTTGTTAATCAGGCTTATGCAGGTGATACGCAAACAAGTCATTTTGGTATCACAAGCGTAAATGGTATAGAAATGTATAGAGACATACACGGTTCTTTATTGCCTATTTGGACTGACAAGAGCGGTAAAAAATATGTTGAACTGGTTATAAACGGAACAAAGGAATCAGGAGCAGGCGTACTGATAAGGGTAGAGGATATGATTAAAGCTGATAAAGGTCTTAATAAAATTCAGCCTAAATCTGGGTCATTTCCTGAAGTTGTTTGGATTAGTAGTCCCGTAAAATGGAACCAGGCATATGAATATTATGGTGGTTATCATTCTGGAGAATGGGCAAGCAGATTTTTAGGAAACAGTACAAAATATACAATTGGCGACTCTGGTTGTTTTCTAACTTCTTCGGCAATGGTACTCGCTACTTATGGGCTTAAAATTGGTAACTATCTGGTAGATCCACCTAATTTAAATACGTGGATGAAAAATCATGAAGGATTTGATGGAGCACTTCTTAAATTTTATGTATTAGGTAGCTTTCCCGGTATTTCCCATACGTATACGATTGCAGGCAATAATTCTTCATATTCTAATGCCTACATGGTTATATATAATAGACACGAACCCGTTATTGTATTTAAATATAGTGAAGATCATTACCATTTTTGTGCTTTTATCCAAACTGATGGAGTAAAGGAACACGTGAAAATAAATAAAATTGTAAACCCATATAATTCCAATGTAGCCAATATTGAAGGGATAGAGCAAACTGTTGAACAAAGCAATCTTCCGTGGTGGAATGCTGTAGACCCACAATTTTTTGTTGCAGTCCCTTCCAATTAGAGTTGGCACATGAGTAGAATAAAGTATCTATTAATATTATTGTTTATTTTAATCACATTTTTCTCTGGATGTTCTGCTACCTCTTCCGAACAGCCGACTTACTATGGATATTTTGCCAATGCACAAAGGACAAAATGCTGGAATGTTCAAGGAGTCAGAGAATTACCTAAAAAGATGTGGTCATACGAGGATAGAACAGTGTCTCCCGGGGGTGTAGCGGACTTCTTCGGCGGCAATGCACCAACTGTTGTAGATAACATTGCCTATATCGGAAGAAATGGGGTAACTGCACTTGACATAAAAACAGGTAAGTTAATCTGGTACTCCGTTCCCCAAGAATGTCCGGGCATAGAATCTTCTCCTGTATACTTTGACGGAATGCTGTTCGCAGTGGGAGGCTATGTTGCAGAAGATGGAAATCTTGTACAAAAACTTCTTGCTATTGATGCAAAAGATGGAAAATTACTCTGGAAGAGTAGCACAATAGGATTAAGTGGGACATCCTATTCAGATGAAAACCCGATTATTGTAAAAGGCAAGGTTTATCTTGGCGTCCTTGATCTTCCGCGCACACCAAATAAGAATATAGAAAGACATATCAGGGTATGGGATGCAAAAACAGGGAAAGTAGTAAACGAAATAGTGCTTGACCCCAAAATGGACGTATTTTTTGACACTCTTGCAACAGATGGAACATATCTATATGGCTCGCTAATGACAGGATATTTTTCGTATTCGATTTTTTGCTACAATGTAGAGAAAAATAAAGTTGAGTGGACTTTCCCAATTACAGATAATAATCGCAGGAATTACAGATGGTCGCGGTTAGCTATAAGCAATGATACAATAATAGTAGGATATTTATGTATACCTACGGATGGTAATACTCCCAATGAACTCATCGTTATTAAAGCATATGATATTAAAACCCATAAATTACTCTGGAGGAAAGAAACATGCTGTATATCCTCCACTGATGGGGAAGGATTTCATATGAAAGACAACCCAAAAATAAGATTTCAGTATTTTCAGCGTCCCCATTTTGCAGTAAAGAGTGACAGGCTATATCTAACCCTTGGTGATGGAAGAATGGTCTGTGCGGATGTAAGAACAGGAAAAGAAATATACGTGCGGCGATACGACGAATTCCAAAAAGTAAGTGAAGGGTATTTCTTCGATAAGGAACATACGATCAGAGATTATCCGGAAATTGACTTTTATGCAACGAATGATGCATTATATGTAACCACTGAAATCCATTTGCACCATCAGAAGGAAGGATCTGGATGTATTATTGCTTTGGATTCAGAAACAGGAAAGACACTATGGGAAAAGAGCACAAATGTCCAGGGTGGAATGATTGTTGCAGTTATTCCCACTAAATTTGGAATAGTTGTTACCTGGACTACAAATGAATGGGCTCCGGTTAGTAAACCTGTAACGACAGAATTATGGAGTCAATAAGATAACAAAAATCTATTCGTTCGTGTTGCCTCATTTAATTTTCTATACGAAATTTATTTGATGTTTCACTAAAATTATATACAAAATTGTTCTTCTTCAAAGGGGATATATTGGGTATATTGGGAGATATTTCTTTTTCACGCTGTTCTATATCATATGCTTTTGATAGTTTCCTCTGAAGTTTATCCAGTTTTTTCTTCAGAAGAGCAGGATTTAATTCATTGTATTCTTCCCTTAACTTCTCTTTTATCTCTTCGGGGACATACTCTGCACCAAGAATCCTCCGGTAAGGTGTTTTAGGTTTATCATATTTCTTTGTTACTTTACTTCCTATCCTTGTCTTCTCAATAAGTTTCATAGAAGGCAAAAAGAAGTTTGTATATACTCTTAATACATTGTACATCTCATTCATTATCTTCAGTTCTTTCTCTGTGTCGTATCTTAGATATCCTACAGCTCTTCTTATTACAGAATAATCTTCTGCTCTACAAAGCAGTTATCATTCTTTCTGTATGGCCTTGAACGTGTGAAGGTGATATGTTCTCTTTCACAGTAGTTTAATAGATGTACGTTGATGAATTCAGAACCATTATCCGAATCAATGCCTAATAGTTCAAATGGTAATCTTTTCCTTATCTCTTTCAACGCATTGTATACCCATACCTGTGCTTTGTTTCTAATTGCTCTTGTTTCTGTCCATCCTGTATGTACATCTGTTACGTCAAGTGAGTAAAGAAAATCTCCTCTTAATATCCCTCCATCATGTCCTACAAGATCTACTTCCACAAACCCGGGTATCTTTTCGTCCCAATCTGCAAATGTCCTTATAGCTATGCTATGCTTTAATAGAGTACCTGGTTTTGTCCAGGACTTTCCTTTCTTTATCCTGTACTTCATCTTCTTTTTTCTTAGCAACCTATCTATTGTTGCAGGACTTATCATTAAGAGCTTCTCCTCTGTTTCTTGATCAATGTTTATCTCATTGAACTTCTTTAAAGCAGGTAATGCTTCTTTTATGAACGGTGCAAGTCTCTTGCCACAGATACAATCAGACAGATACCAGATATAGACTAAAGCATCCGATACTCTCTCATCATATATTCTTCCCCTGTTTCTTCTCTTTATTCTAAACTCTTTCCCGGCATTGCTTCTTCTATTTTTTCTGTATCCATTATCGGCAATAAATACTGTCCTTACTCCTTTTGAATATATTACTACCTTTTTTTCATATATTCTCAATACGTATGATGCATAGCATCGCGTATATTCTGTTAGCTTAACAAATTCATCCAGCATCTTCTCCTTCTCCTTTGCCTTTTTATATCTCTTTGATACTTCTTTTATTACTGCTCTCCTTTCCCTGAGAGATAAACTCATGAAGTTGCCTCCCTTAAAAAGTTCCAATATTTCCTTT
>DAOWNX010000134.1 GCA_030642335.1 Caldisericota bacterium | reverse complement strand
TGTTTAAATTCTATAACTTCCGATTCTCCTTTTTGGATTACCTTTTCAATATCCACTTTTCTTCACATTTCCCTTTCCATTCCTCTACTGGCACCAAGAAGCGAACCACTTCAATCTTCTCCTCTACATTTAAATTTTCAGCAGGGTTGTTGATTATGTAAAGCGTAGGATTCGTAGCAGCATTAGCAACTACATAAAGCCAGTACTGCTCCTTAAATCTCTTTGCTTTAAACCATTCGTTGCGGGTCAAAGCAACCTGCCCCTCTTCCTTTCTCGCTTTTACCTCTATATATCTCGTTTCTCCATCCCCTCTTGATCTTATGTCAAATCCAAGGTTCTCTTTAGAAACGTCTTCTGGCTCCCTTCCCTCGCTATGTTCATATTCCATCGTAATCTCCATACCTATTCTTTCTATCTCCTCATCGCTTACCATATCCTTAGCGCTTGTAGGTTTTACAAGAACCGCACCTAAAAACTTCGGCATGGATATGGCTAAACTCACCTCCTGCTCTATTTCCTTTTGCAGCGTTTTTAAAGATTCTTCATACTGCCTCTTTCTTTCTTCTTTGTTCCTGATTGCAAGTTCCACTTTTTCACCTTCTGCCTGCCGCTCATACAAATTAGCAAGTTCAGCATCCAACTCATCAATTAAAAATTCCAAAGATTTAATCCCATATTTCCTCTTTATTTCCGCTTGCCTCTTCCTTTCTTCAACTATCTCCTGCTTGTAGTTTTCAACAGTGCCAATGGCATATTCTTGTGCTTTTTCCCTGGTCATATCTACTCTCGTTGGTTCGTTATTGTCCAAATGGACAAAATCCCATAAAATCGCCGGATTGACCTCATTCAACTCTTTTCCATCGTCATAAATTGCCATCAGTCTCTTACCTGCAACTTCTCCTTTTCCATCTTTTACTTCTCCTTCAAAGAACCACAAAACACCATCGTATCTTCCAGCAGGGTCTTTAAACACCGCTCCCCTCTGCAATTTAGCAAAGTAATTTCTCTTCACCCATTCAAGTAAAGCCTCAAATAAGGGATGCCCAAAGGATATGAACTCTGCATCTGGATTTTTGAAAGCAATCTCTTTATCAAACGTCGCCTTCGGATATTGCCTCAAAATAGAACCATATCTGTTTTTAAAATCTACTTCCTCTGCTATTTTTCTTATCTCGTATGGAATAGAATCTATTGCCATAAATCCATCCTTACGAATCCTGAACTTACCACCTACTTTTTGAAACGCTCTTTTAAAGAACTCCTCAACGTATTCCGGAATCAGCCTGTATTCTTTCGCCTTTTCCGCCATCTCTTTTATTTGGGTATAGTCAATGTGCCTGGTAGCAAGGCTCTCTCCTAACGCCTCTTTAACATTTGCGATGTACTCTTCATCCACTTTAATATCGAGTTCATTTATTATTTCGTCCATGCTTCTGGCATTGGCTACCGCATCTAATATTAGCTGATAGAGGTTTTTCCCGTAGAATGTATCACCAATAACATCAAACACTTTGTCGCTTCCCATAGCCTTTCTAATTTCTTCGAGTTTATCAAAAATTTTAGCCAGAACTTTTCCTTCCCTAGTATCCTCTGCTACAAGGTTGAAAACATAAACGTCTTTCTGCTGTCCATACCTGTGAATTCTTCCCATCCTTTGCTCTAAGCGATTAGGATTCCAGGGAATATCGTAGTTGATCATGAGATGACAGAACTGAAGATTTATGCCCTCACCGGCAGCTTCAGTTGCAACCATAATCTGCTTTTCGTGCTGAAAAACCTTCTCAGCATTTATCCTTTGCTCTAATCTCATACCTCCGTGAATAAAATTTGCAGAATACCCCCACGACTTGATCTTTCCCACTAAATACTCCAGTGTATCGCGGGATTCGGTAAAAATTAAAATCTTCTCATTTCCTTGCATTTGCCTTATTTTTCTAAATCCCTCTTCAATTGCTTTCTTTAATTCTGAGAGCTTTACCTCACACTCCACCCTAAGAATCTCTTTTGCTTTTTCTATCAGGTCTTTAAGACGGTTTATCTCTTTTTCTAATTCTCCCCTATTTTCAGCAATGCTCAGCGTCTCCCATTTCTTTTCTTGCTCCCAGCGTTTCTCTTCTTCGTAATCATCAACTTCTTCAATGTCAATAAAAGACATCTCTTTCGTGAGTTCTGGTTCCTTAAGCAAATTTTCAAGCCTATCTTTTCTTCTTTCAAGCGATCTGAGAAGCGCATAAGTGCTTGAAGCCATCCTTCTTTGTAGAATTAGCAAAGCAAATGCAACATTTCTCCTTTTATCGGTCTGCAAGGCCTTATTGTATTGAGAAATAACATATTTTGAAAGTTCGTTGTATAATCTCTTTTCTAATTCTGATAACCTAAACCTGATTGTCTTTGGATAGCGATTGGTGAAAATGGGTTTCCCCTCAAAGTCTTTTAAATCCTCTTTCATCCTTCTGATAAAAAGTGGGTTGTCTTTATCCTCTAAGGACTCATTAATCAATTTTTGTGTGGCAAAGAATCCCGGTACTAAAAGATCCTGGAACAATCTGTAATTTTCGGGATCTCCTTTATGCGGTGTTGCAGTAAGAAATAACAGATGCTCAGTAGCCTTTGACAACACTTCCCCTAATTTGTATCTTTCAGTCTTTGATAACTTGTCCCCATATTTATAAGCTGCCATCTTGTGAGCCTCATCAACTATTATCAAATCCCAGTCAACACTTCCAATCGATGGTAAAACCTCCTCCCTTTTTGCAAAGTCAATGGATGTAATAACTTGGCTTTCTCTTTGCCATGGATTTTCTCCATAATGAGCATCTAATATATTTCTATCAATTACTGTGACGGGCTCTTGGAACTTCTCTTTTAATTCTCGGTGCTCTAAGGGATCTTTTTCGGTAGCGGTTTTGACACAAAAAGCTCCTGCTTTTTTAACAAGCTTTGAGGCAACAACAATTTCTTCATCAGTTAAATACCCCGAACCAATAATTACCTTTGTGTGTAAAATCTTACAAATAGGTTTTAAGTCCCTTAAAATTTTATTATATCTTTCATATTTTAAATCAACTATATTCATCACTACATCTAAATCATCGGCACCATCTTTTTTTGCTTTTTTAC
>DAOWNX010000033.1 GCA_030642335.1 Caldisericota bacterium | reverse complement strand
CTTGAAAGAAGTATACTTGTTCCCCTTCCCTTTGCTGGTGAAAATGTTTTTAAAACTGCCATTGATTCATCTATAGGAATTCCTGCAATTATACCAAGTGACAAAGATGCCAGCATATCATATAAAAAGTGTATTCCAGAGAACGGAAACTCATCGACATAACATTTGTTTTTATAACAAAATTTTATTTTCATATATTGTTCTGTTGATTCTATTATGCTTCCTCTTACTTCTCCGTTTTCCTTTGTGCTGAAATATAGCGCATTTATTTTGTTGCTTAATTTTTGTATTAGAGGATCGTCGCCGTTGAGTATTATTTTCCCATTATTTTCTTTAACAAACTGTATTAGTTTGAATTTTTCTTGCGCAACGCCTTTTCTGTTTTCTAAAAATTCTAAATGGGAATCTCCGATATTTAGTAAAAGAGCGATATTTGGTTGCAAGATTTTGTTTAGCGTGTCCATATCTCCTTTTTTTTGGATTCCCATTTCTGCCACAAGATAATCTTCTTTTCCGTTTGTATCGTTTAAAAGAAACAGAGGGATTGATATCTCTGTGTTTGCGTTTCCTTTTGTTGCTGTGATATTAAATTTTTTTGTAAGAATAAAGCTTATCATTTCTTTTGTTGTGGTTTTACCGGCACTTCCTGTTATGCCTATAATTTTGTTTTGGAGTTTTCTCCTTGATAATTCCCCGGCGGATAAAAGGAAATTTTTTGTTGACTCTACTTTGTATACAAAAATATCTTCGAAGAAATTGTTATTATATGGTTTTTGTATTGCAATACCTTTTGCTCCTCGCTGTATTGCGTCAGGAATAAAATCATGACCGTCTACTTTTTGGCCTTTCAGTGCAATAAAAAAACTTCCACTTTTTATATTTCTGCTGTCGATTGAAAAATGGGTAAAATCATTTACCCATTTACCTTTCCAGCTTCCTGCTATATTATTGATGATTTCGTCAGTTTTGATTATCATTTAAAATCTCTTTTGCATATTCTGAATCATTTAAATAGATGGTCTTATTTTTGTAATGCATTTCATTTTCGTGTCCTCTGCCAAGTAGGGCTATTATGTCATTATTTTGCATTGTTTTTATTGCTTTTTTTATTGCTTTTTTTCTGTCTAAAATAATTTTCGTGTTATTGCTTGCTCCATTTTGTACATTTTTTGCAATTTTTTTCGGGTCATCACCTCTTGGGTCATCTGTGGTTATAATAACAAAATCGCTCAGAGTCGAGGCTATTTTTCCTATTTCTCTGCTCTTCTTTTCAGTTGACCATCCAACTGCACCAATTACTGTAATAATGCGTCCATTCTTGATGCTGTTTAGAAATGATAGCACTCTTTTTATTTCAGCAGGATTGTGTGCAAAATCAACAATGATTATGCCTTTTTTTGTTTTTATAATATCCATTCTTCCAGGTATTGTAAGTATGTCTTTTGCAAATTTTTGAAGTTTAGACAGACCGATGCCTTCTTCGATTGCAAAGGCTGAAGCAGCAAGAAAATTATAAAGATTAAATTCACCACCCATATTGAGAGAAAAAGACGCTTTTTTCTTATCGTTGTACTGCAGGATAAATTTGGTTTCTTCTATTCCAACTTTCTTTACAAAAGCTTTGTAGTTTGCCTTGTTTATTATCCCAAAAAGCACGGGATTAATTGATATTTTTTTTAATTTTTCATAAAAAGGAGTATCTGCATTTAAAAATATTTTTCCTTCATAGTTTTCAAAAAAAGATACTTTTGTTTGAATATAATTTTCTAGTGTCTTATGAATATCTAGATGGTCTTCTTCTAAAAAAGTAAGGATTTTATTATAAAAAGTTAATCCTTCGATGCGATGGTGCAGAATAGCAAATGAAGAAACTTCCATGAAGACGTATTTAACATTTTCCTTTACTGCTTTGTATAGAAATCTATTCAGAGGAAACGCATCAGGTGTAGTAGGTGGGAAGGAATCCTTCCTGACAAATTTATCACCTATCCCCTCTCCTATTGTGCCAATAAATCCGGATTTTATGTCAACATTATTAAAAAGCTTATAAAGTAGATAGGACGTTGTTGTTTTGCCGCTTGTCCCTGTAATTCCTACTAATTTTAGCTTCCGGGATGAAAATCCGAAAAAGGCGCTGGACAAGAGGGCATAGGTTTTTCGAGAGTTATCTGTTTCAATAATTAGCATATCAGGGGAATGTTTTATACTTTTTTCAGTTACTATTCCAATAGCTCCTTTCGTGATTGCTTCTTCAATCTTTTCATGGGAATCGAAGGTAATGCCTTTTATTGCAACGAATAGATCTCCCTTTTTTATTTTTCTTGAATCAATTTGAATATTTTTGATGGGAACCTCCATGTTTCCATATACGTGTAAAGAAGGGAATAAATTTTTTATCTGTTTTCCATTCATTATTGAGGTATCCTCAAATATTTTATAACGAAAGATGCAATTTTTTGAAAGAGTGGTGCTGCTATATAAAGGGAATAACTGGGTTCTTTTGTCTCTTCAATTATTGTGAGGATTACGACTTCAGGATCATTTGCGGGCACGATACCACAAAAACTGTAGATTAATTTAGTATCCGAGTACCCGCCATCTTGAGAGGGTTTTTGTGCTGTTCCTGTTTTTCCTGCTATTGCGTATCCTTCTATTTTTGCTTGAGGAACACCTTTGTCACTAACTACCTCTTTTAGAGCATTCATTACTTCATTTGCAACTTTTGGGGAAAGTACCGTTTTTTTTGCTGTTGGTGAAAAACTATAAATTACGTTATTTTTATGGTCTGTTATTTTTTTTATTATAGCAGGTTTCATTTCTATTCCATTGTTTGCGATTGCGGAAAAAGCTGTGATTAACTGTATTGGCGTTACTGCTATACCTTGCCCAAAGGACATTGTTGCAAGTTCTACCTTTCCTACCTTTTCTATATCGGTCAGAATTCCTTTTTCTTCCCCGGGCAGTTCGATATTTGTAGGTTTGCCAAACCCAAATTTTGTTAGATAATTGTATAATTTGGTTTTTCCTAAATTGAGACCTATTTCCATAAAGGCTACATCACAGGAATTTCTCATAATTTCGTTTAACCCGTGTTCTTCTCCGTGAGTTTGCCAGCAGCGCAGGACTCTATTCTTTACGTTTAGGTATCCATTACAATAAAAATCATCATCTGTATGAAGTGTTTCTTCTTCCAAAGCTGCTGCAGCAATTATTGGCTTTAGTACAGAGCCAGGCTCATAATTTACCTGGATTGCTCTATTTATCACGTTGTTATTATTTATTTCAGCAAGATTATTTGGGTTAAAATTAGGATATGATGCCATGCCCAAGATTTCTCCTGTTTTTGGGTTCATTACAATTACAACTCCACTTTTTGCGTTTGTTTTCTGGATAGTCTCTATGAGATTTTTTTCAATTAGGTATTGTATGTTAATATCTATAGTCAATTGCACTGTATTACCTTTTTGGGGATATATTGCAAATGTTGAGTAGCCTGGGAGTATTGGCTTACTTGAATTTGACGGAAAATAAAGGCTTCCATCAATTCCTTCTAAATAATTGTTAAATTTGTATTCTATTCCGCTCAGGCCTTGTTCATCTGTTCCTATAAATCCAATGATATTTGACGCTAACGAATTATACGGGTAGAATCTCTTTTTTGTAGGCGTAATTGCTATACCATTTTTTATGTTTAGAGATCTAATTGCATTTTTTTGTTCATCATCAAGTGAAGTGCTAATTCTTACATACACAGACTGGTTATGCAAAAGGGAATAAAATTTTTCTTCATCGATTCTCACTATTTTAGGTATCTTGTTTAGTCCAGATTTTTTATCTTCTTCGCTGAGTTCAGATGGATTTATATCTAATTCCCATGTATCTTTGCTCAGAGTCAAAGGCGTATTGTCTCTATCTACGATTTCTCCTCTTTCTGCTTTAATTGATATGGTGCCAAAATCAAGCTGAGAACCAATTTCTGCAATATATGCCTCCCTGTTTATCACTCCCATAAATAAATGTTTTATAAATATTGCTCCAAAAAGAAACACAATAATGAGAAATAAAAGAGACAGTTTTTGAATGAATTTTTCTTCTTTATTTTCCATTAGCGTTAATTTCTATTATATAAAAAGAGTCAGGCTCTTTCATCTCATATTTTGTACGTGCTAATTTGTCGATTTCAAGCGGGGAACTTTTGTCGAGAAGTTTTACGTTAAGCTCTTCATTTTTTGACTGCAGAACAGATACTTGAGTGCCAAGCGTTTCTTTTAATTTCTCTAATCTGATTGTTTTTAAGTAAGTTATCCCGTATAATGCCAAAAGTAGAAGAACTATAAGTACAAGTAATAAATATCTTTTCATAATTTTTCAGCTCCTCTTAACTTTGCGCTTCTTGATCGAGGATTTCGAGATATTTCTTCAGGTGTCGGTTTTATTACTTTTTTGTTAAGAATGTGTAGCTTCTCGTTTTGTTTGAAATATGTTTTTATAAGTCTGTCTTCTAGAGAGTGGTACGAGATAATTGCAATTCGTCCATTTTTAGCTAAGATTTGTGGGAAGTTTTCTAAAAACTTTTCAAGATTTTCCAGTTCTTTGTTAACTTCAATTCTTAGAGCTTGAAATGTCCTGGTAGCAGGATGGATTTTCTGCCATTTATGCGGGTAGGCTTTTTTTATTATTTCTGCAAGTTCTGTTGTTGTTTTTATCATTTTTGATTTCCTGTAATTTACAATTTTTTTTGCTATTTTTCTTGAAAACCGTTCTTCTCCGTATTTGTATATTATGTCTGCTATTTCATATTCAGGAAAGCTATTTATTATTTCTAGTGCTGTTGTTCTTTCCCCACGATTCATCCTCATATCTAAAGGACCTTCTCTTTTAAAACTGAAACCTCTTTCTTCTATTTCTATTTGTAATGAAGAGATTCCCAGATCAACAATTATTTTATTTACTCTAGCGATGTTATGCTCTTTTGTAATATTTAATATATCGGCGAAATTGCCATGTATTAGAGCAAAATTGGTTTTAATCAAAGATAATCTTTTTTTTGCTGTATCTAAAGCTTCTTTGTCCCTGTCTATGCCATATAAATGACCGAATTTATTGACGAGCGAGAGAATTTTCTCGCTATGTCCGCCTTCTCCCACAGTGCAATCCATGATAATGTCTTCTTTCTTAATGTCGAGAAGGTCTATAACTTCATTTATTAAAACAGGTGTGTGGTATATTTTCATCATTGTTATAATTATAACATTATCTAATATTTAAAAAAAATCCCTAAGCAAGGAATAAGCCGGATTCTGTCCTCTCAAGTAGAGAGGCGATGATCATTTATCTATGCAGCCAACCCGATGGTTTTTGGTGGAGGTGTCCTACCATCCTATTTGGCCTTGCTTCAGGTGGGGTTTACCATGCCCATATTCATTACTGAAGATGGCGGTAGTCTCTTACACTACCTTTTCACCCTTACTGATTTCTCAGCGGTTTATTTTCTGTGGCACTTTCCCTAGGGTCGCCCCTGCCTGGGTTTCCCAGGCACCTTACCTCCATGAAGTCCGGACTTTCCTCAAGATGCATAATGCATCTTGCGACCATCTTCCTTGCTTAGGGATTTATTTTAATTCTTCAGGATAGTATAAAATCTTTCCGCATACTTCGCACTGAATAATTTTATCCCCTTCTCCCTTTTTTAATTCTTCTGCTATTTCCAGGGGAAGTTGTACTCCGCAATTTTTACAGAATCCACGATCTGTCGTTGTAATTGTTTCTTCGGGGTAATTTTCTTTTATCATTTCATATTTTTGAATGATAGTTTGCGGAATTACCTCTTTTAATTTTGCAAATTCTTTATCTAACATTTTTACTTCTGATTTTAATTCTTTTTCAAGTTTTTTTCGCTCTTTTTTCATCTGTACAATTGTTTCTTTCATTTTTTTAACTTTTTTGCCAAGTTCTTCAGTAAGCTTATCTTTCTCACTTATTTCAGTAGTCATGAATTCTAAATTCTTTTTTAATTCATTTTGCTTTGCAATAAGCGACTCTTCTGTTTTTTTTGCTGTTTTTAGCTCTTTACTTGTCTTTAATTTATTTCCTTTTATTAACGAGGAAATGTGTTCTAATTGGGATTCGCTTTCTTCTGCTTCTATTTCAAGCTCCTTTTCCCGTTTGAGGAACCCATTTTTTGCAGATTTAATTTCTTTTATTTCTTCTTCTATCTTGCTTATTTCGTTTAAAATTTGTACTTCTGTTCCAATTTCTTTAATGCGGTGTTCTTTATTTTTTACCTTTTTTTCTTTTTGTTCAAAGTCCCAAAGCATTTTTATATACATTAAAAACCTCCGTCTAAATGGTGGGCCCGCCTGGATTCGAACCAGGAACCAATTGGTTATGAGCCAACTGCTCCGCCGTTGAGCTACGGGCCCGTCTACATGCAATCATATTCTACTCAACTTTTGATACAAGTCAAGCCTATGTATTTTGAAAGGCCCTAGAATACAAGTTAAAACATTGCAGAACATCACTATAATAATTTAGTGTGGTTCTTAAATTGACTTCATATAATATATCCATATAATAGATAAGCAAAAAATATAATATATAAAGTAAATAAGTTAGGAGGCATCATGATTATAAAAGAAGGTAAAATAATGCTTGGCGTGAGATTACAGGATGGAGAAGATTTATTAGAATCCTTAAAAACTGTGTGCAAGAATTACAAAATTGAATCTGGCATTATATTAAACGGGATAGGTATGTTGCGGGATGCAGAGATAGGTTACTGGGATGGAAATGAGTACCTTACAAAGAGCATTAAAGATCCTGTCGAGCTTGTTTCTTTGCAAGGGAATATTAGTACAACGGAGAATGATGGAAATCCAATTATTCATCTTCATGTTGCACTGGCTCTTAAGGATCACACACTCATCGGTGGACATTTTATTAAAGGACAAATAAATAATACGGGGGAGATTTTTTTACAGAAATTAGACAATATCTTACTTATACGGAAAAAAGAAGAGAATGGGCTGTTGGGCCTGTTTCTTGCTTAAGTTGTACAGGAAATTATTATGATAGATATGGAAAAGGCTTACGCGCCTGACAAAGTAGAAAAGCGAATATATAAATTTTGGGAGGAGAATAAATTTTTCCATTCTGTTCCTAATCCTGATAAAACTCCTTTTGTGGTAATGATGCCGCCTCCGAATATAACTGGTAGACTTCATACAGGGCATGCATTAAATTTTACTATTCAAGATATTTTTGTGCGCTTTAACAGGATGAATGGTAGAGAAACACTTTGGCTTCCAGGAATGGATCATGCTGGTATTGCGACTCAGGCAGTTGTCGAAAGGGAATTGCTTGCAAAAAGTATCAAGAAAAGCGATCTAGGACGAGATAAATTTGTGGAGGAAGTTTGGAAATGGAAAGAAAAATACGGAGGGACTATTCTTACCCAGTTAAAGAGATTAGGAGTTTCTGCAGATTGGAGCAAATTGCGTTTTACACTGGATGACAGATATAAAGAAGCAGTTAAAGAGGCATTTGTCTGGTATTATGAAAAAGGCCTACTTTACAGAGGCGAGAGAATTATAAATTGGTGTCCTCACTGTCATACGGCACTTTCTGACATTGAAGTCGAGTATGAAACTTCAAAAAGCAAGTTATATTATATTAAAT
>DAOWNX010000089.1 GCA_030642335.1 Caldisericota bacterium | reverse complement strand
GCTCTCTATCATCAACAAAATTCCCTTTTTCAACTTTTGGATTGAAAATGTAAAAATTATGTGGGTAGAAATTCTTAGTCTTCTTCCACTCGGAATGATAATTATTTACTTTTTTCAGGTAAATCCGTGGATGAATTTATTTCTAATTCCAACTTTTGTGGCTATATACTTTTCATCAAAAAGGAAGGTACAACTTGAAGAGGAAACTATAAATGCTTTGTTAACATTTGCAAAGGCCGTGGATGATAGGATTCCCGATACAATGAAACATTCTATTCGTGTTGCAAACTGGACAAAAGAGATGTGTCTAAGATTAAATTTATCGGCTGAACAGAGCTATTTTATCACTATTGCCGCCCAATTACATGATATTGGCAAACTTATTGTGCCGGACTCTATCCTTTTGAAACCTGCTGCCTTAACGGATGAAGAATTTAATAAAATAAAGCAGCATCCCTTAAAAGGTGATGAGATTTTAAATCATTTTTCTCAGTTTGAAGAAGGTGCAAAAATTGTAAGACATCACCATGAATATTATAATGGCAAAGGCTACCCTGATGGGTTGAAGGGTGAATCAATTCCTCTGGGAGCACGCATTATTAGTGTGGCAGATGCTTTTGATGCAATGATAAGTCCACGGCCTTATAAAAATAAATTGATGACAGTCAAAGAGGCATTAAATAAAATTAGAAAAGCAGAAGGTAAGCAATTTGACCCCGTTGTTGCTGAAGTCTTTTGCCAGATAGTAAGAGAAAAGGTAGCAGAAGAAGAAAAAGAACATGCTGGAGGGAAAGAATTTTTCCCGGTCATAAATGATTGAGATAATTGTACTTGCCTCTGTATTTATCATAGCTCTTGTAAAAAATAAGGGAGTTAGCGGTATAAAAAATAAAGAAGTCAAAGCAGTTTATTTAATTTTTATCGGTTTTTTAATGCAACTTCTTATATTTAACGAAAAATTTAGTAATTCTCTTTTTAGCTCCGTAACGCCTATCTTTTACGTTGTTTCCCTATTTATATTACTTGCTTTTTTACTTTTAAATTTGCATTATAAGGGAATACTGATTGCTATGATAGGATTTTCATTAAATCTTTTGGTGATACTTGTCAATAAGGGCTTTATGCCTCAGAATTTATCAAAATTAGAACTTATAGGAGAACATGCAAAAATTGCACTTCTGCAGCAGTATGGCACCTTTTATAATGCAACGGTAATGTCAGAAAAAACACATCTGAATTTTCTTGGAGATAACATTACTGCACAATCGCTAAATCCTTTTGTTGGGGTCTATAGCATTGGCGATATTATTATATTGTTAGGATTGTGCGTTTTTATTTTTGAATTTTTAAAAAAACCAGCTCCTTTCAAATTATCTTAAGATTTTTCCATCACTCAAATTGCTTAAACTGGCTTATTTGTTAAAATAATCAGGGAGGCACATATGCAATTATCTAGCGAAGAAAAAGAAAGATACGGTAGACAGATTTTAATTGATAAAATAGGAGAAAAAGGGCAAGAAAAGCTTAAATATTCTTCAGCGTTAATTATTGGTGCGGGAGGGCTGGGGAATCCTGTATCGATGTATCTTGCTGCATCAGGTTTGGGAAAAATAGGACTTGTCGATGCCGATGTGGTGTCTGTTTCAAATTTAGGACGGCAGATTCTTTATACAGTTGAAGATGTTGGAAAGAAGAAAGTATTTTTAGCGCAGGAGAGATTAAATAAGCTAAATCCAAATGTAAAACTTAGTGTTTATGAAGAGAGGCTTTCGAGCTTAAATGCCTCTGAGATTTTTGTGAAATATGATGTAGTTGTGGATGCGACGGATAATTTTGAAACGCGTTATCTTATAAACCGCATAGCCATCAAGACAGGTAAACCTTTGTTTGTAGGTGCAGTTGGTCGGTTTACAGGTCAGGTTATGAGCATATTGCCAGGGAAAACTGCATGTTATAATTGTGTTTTTCCGGAAAAAGACCCTGAAATTGTGCATTCAATGACAGATAATAACCGTTCAATGGGTATATTAGGTTCACTTGCTGGTACTATAGGCAGTATTGTTTCAACAGAGGTTATAAAATTCTTTGTAGGTATTGGTAGCAAGTATTTTAATAAATTACTCATCTACGATGCTCTGGACAATAATTTTTCTATTTTAAGCATAGAAAGAGATCCTCACTGCAAAATATGTGGAGATGAATAACTTTTTGTAACAAAACAGCAGTAATAGATTTATTTGATTAAAACAGTTTATATAATAATCAATTACGATCATTTTTTGGGATTCTAATTACCTTATGAGGCATAAACTAATGCATTATAGGCTTTTATTAAAACCATTCTGTTTGCTACTTACCTTGAAAAAACTGAGTAAATTTGTATAATATAGTATTAAAGAAGGGGGTGCTGGGGTTCGACGGATAAACAAGACATGTCGGCGCAGGCAGAGGACGGTGGTTGGCCTCTTAAAACATCCACCAAAAAAATAAACGCTGATTACAATTACGCATTAGCTGCTTGATTTAGCGGTTAACGTTTTAGGTAGCTTTCGCCTGTAGGGCGCTTAAAACGTAGGAATACAGGTCCTGTGACAAAGGTTTGTCTAAGCCAATGTTTACAGTGTAACAATTTAGACTATGCTTTCGAACTCTGTTACTTGAGTAAGAAAGATGAAAACAAAAAGTAACTAAGCCTGTAGCCTGGCGGCATGGTGTGTTTATTCGGACGCGGGTTCAACTCCCGCCACCTCCACCATAAGGGGAAAAATGAAAAAACTTCTTTTTAGAAAAATTTATCGTCTTGTACTTATAGTAGTTGTTGTCATTTATTACTATTGGCCCATAAAGTATGTCATATTGTCTGTTTTTTTAGTTTTTATTTTTGCTCTTTCTTTAGATATTATTCGTCTTGTTTCGCCTAATGCAAATGAAGTGGTTCGAATTATTTTTAAGCCATTTGCGCGTTTTATGCGGTTCATTGCGAAAAAAGAAGAGTTAAGAGATTTGTCAGGGACTACATATACATTGATGGGGTGTACGATCATTGTAATTTTTTTCCCGAAGCATATTGGTATTCCCGCGATATTGTTTAATGTTTTTGGAGATATGGTAGCAACGGTTGTCGGGAAAAGCATTGGTCGCATTAAGATCTTTCATGATAAAACTCTTGAGGGGTCTATCGCTTGCTTTGTTGCGATGTTGTTTGTTGTAATGTGGGCACAATGGAAATTGCAATTACCATTTTTGGTAGGACTTTCAGGCGCTTTAACCGGTACATTTATTGAGCTTGTTTCTCTTAAAATAAATGATAATCTTTCGATCCCCATTCTTAGTGGGGTGGTGATGTGGTTTCTTTATTAGAATTTTCTTATATTTTCATTTCTTATTTTATTGGTTCTTTTTCTCCTGCCACTGTATTTATTCGTATTGTGAAAAAGCGTGACGTAAGAGAATTAGGCGATAAAAACCCCGGGACATTTAATACATTTAAAGTTTTGGGACAAAAATGGGGTATAGCTGTTGGTATTATTGATGTGGGAAAAGGTTTTATTTTAACACTTCTTCCATTTATTTTTAAGATGCCGCATTCACAGGATACAGCCATTCTTGCGGGCATTGCTGTAGTGCTAGGGCACTCTTTCCCTATATATTATAAATTTAGAGGCGGTATGGGTATTGCGCCAATAATAGGTGTACTAAGCGTTATTTGCTGGAGAGAAATGCGGTGGGTATTGACAATATGGCTTGTTTTAGTGATTTTGATAGTTTTAATGAAAAAAAAGGAAAAGAGAGGGATTGCACAATTTATTGCATTTTTGTTTCTCATTCCCCTTGAATTGTTTTATCTTGAAAATATCCATGTAATTATAGGGTCATCTGTGCTGCTGGGTTACCTCTATTTGAGGAGATATATTATTAAAAAAACTGTCTTTTAAACAATTTTTTCGATCTTTCGATGTTCTTTTAAACTTTTTTCTTCTTCTTTTAGCGAGGGGGATAATCCCTTAAAGTCCATTATTGGCAGGACAAACATAATTCCTGCGCCAGGTTCTGTAAAATTGGATAATTCTTCTTTTACGACGCGTTCTGCATCTCTTAACGTTTTTTCCTCTTTAATTACAGTAAAAATGGTTTTGTTTTCGGGACGTTTTCCTTTTCCACCGGACAAAATCTCCTGGAGTGTGCCAAATATGGGAATTTCGGATTCAAGAGTTCTTCCCATTCCAACTGAATCAATAATTGTTGCTCCTCGTACGTCTACTTCGATAAATCGCTCAAGAATACTTTCTATCTTTTCCGTTTTATTTAATACTATTACCAGTAGATATGCCATTACAGACTCCTCCTTTTTTAATATTTTACGTTATTTAATGAAATTTACAAGTTCTTTAATATTTTTAAGTATTTTGTAAGGTTTTAATTCCTTGATTTTTTCTATCGGAGTTACATTGGATGGGATGATAAAGCATTTCACATTGGCATTTTTGGAGATAAGTATATCATTCAGGCTGTCGCCGACAAATATTGTTTTTTGAGTTGTAACTTTCATCTTTTTTATTGTGTATAACAATGGATATGGGTGGGGTTTGCTTTTGCTAAAACTTTCTTTTCCGTAGACTGCAGAGAAATATTTATCCATTTCAAATTTTTTTAGTATTTTATCAATGAATTCTTTATATTTATTTGACAGAATGGCCATTTTTTTTGTTTTAAACCTTTCAAGGGCATCTGTTACTCCTTCCATGGGTTTTGTATAATCTGCATAGTGCGAAGAATGATATTCTATAAAATCATTAAGTACGGTATCGTGTAGATTTTTATTGTTTTTCCTTAGAAT
>DAOWNX010000095.1 GCA_030642335.1 Caldisericota bacterium | reverse complement strand
TAAGCACAGTCACTGAGTCGCAAGCTTCCATTATTTCTTTTATTTTATGTGTTATAAAGATTACCGTTACTTCTTTTTTTACAAGGGTTCTTAGAGATTTAAGTAATTGTCGAAATTCACTTTCTACAAGAGATGTTGTTGGTTCATCTAAAATGAGAAGTTTTGCCCCTTTGTGCAATGACCTTATAATTTCTATTTTTTGTTTTACTCCTGCTGGAAGTTCTTTTGTTTTTACATCAAGAGGAAAAGTTAATCCAAGTTCTTTCATTATTTTTTTAACTTTTTCTCGCTCCTCTTTAATTGGTAGTTTAAATTTGTCTCCTGGTGTTCCAAGGATGATATTTTCAACTGCATTAAATTCCGGAACCAATGTAGAAATTTGGTGAACCATTCCTATACCAAACTTTATAGAATTAAAGGGCGACTTAATTTTAACTTTTTTCCCATCTATGTAAATTTCCCCTTTATCAGGGGAATAAAGGCCATATAAAATATTCATTAGAGTTGATTTACCAGCGCCGTTTTCTCCGAGAAGGCCGTGAATTTCTCCTTTTTTTGCTGTAAAGGTGACGTTGTCTAATGCGATAACTTCTCCAAAAGCTTTTTGCACATTTTTTAATTCGACAAGGTTTTTATTTTTCATTTCATTTCTTTTAATTTTTTAAGGGCTCCTTTTCAGGAGCCCTTAAAAATAAATTAATTTATCCTTATGGGAGAATCTCTGCGAGATTTTTTACAATATCAATTTTGCCTGCTTCGACATCATCTGCTATCTGTTGTATTTTTGTATTGATTTCTTTTGATACATTACTGATAGGGAATTGAGCATATCTTGCTTTCCCTTTACCATAATCTAAATTAATGAAACCACCTTTTTCGCCATCTATTATTTTACTTACAATTAGCTTTATAACAACAGAGAAATCAAAGAGGTCTGATGTAAGATAGTTATCAGGGGCCTGAATTTTCTTGTCAGTATATTTTGTAGTTATATAGACTGGTTTGCCCGCTTCTTTGACAGCATTGTAAAGTCCATAATTTCCAAGGTTTACAGCACTTATTATTACATCAACATCTTTTGATATAAGACCTTCTGCTGCCTGTCTTGTTTTTAGGGGATCATTGAAATCTCCTACATAAAGATATTCAAGTATAGCATCTGAACCTACATCACGAATTCCTTGCCTTGCTGCATTGATTTCGCCACGAGTGAAAGGAAGCTCAAGCCCTCCAATGTAACCAATTTTTCCTGTCTCAGTTTTTAAACCTGCTAAAGAACCAAGTATATAAAACCCGGTGTAAAAGTTTCTGTCCATATACCAGAAGTTAGCTTTCTTCTCTGCTGGTTCGTTATCAACTTCTAAAATAAAGGTGACATCTGGATAGTCATCCCCTATTTTTAATGCTGCTCCATTAAACTGAGCTCCATGTACCCATATGATATTGTATCCTTCATTTGCATATTCTTTCAGTACTCTTTCTGCATCAGGTACTGCAACTTTTTCAGAATAAGCTGTTTTTATATCATACTGGTTTCCAGTTTCTTGTAGTGCTACGTATCCGATAGCGTTGTAATCTGCATCCTGAATTGAACCAGGGAAAAGCGCGGCTAATTTAAATTCGGGTGTTTCTGTTTCTTCTGTTTTTGGTGCACAACCTACAGAGAAGCTCAGAATTCCAATTAGTACAACTAGCAATAGTACTGTTAATTTTTTCATGTAATCCTCCTTGAAAGTTTATTTGTTTTTAAAAATAAATATACTAACTACCTTTCACCTCCTTTTTAGTGGTAGATGTTTTGAAGAAGTAAAATGTCTTGAAAATTTCTTGCAACTTAATAAAATTAGTATAATAAAAAAAATATTTTTTTCAAATTCTAAAATTAAAAACTTCTACTAAGGAGGCTTTTATGAAAAATTTATTAATTAAAAATGCAAAGCTCAGAAATAGAGAAGAAGTTGTCGACATATTGGTGTCTAATGGGAAAATAGTTAGTATTGAAAAGGAATTAAAACGTAGCACTGATGAAGTTTTTGATGCCTGCGGAAATCTTGTAACTCCCACTTTTGTTGACACTCATCTTCATATTGACAAAGCCTATACTGCTTTTTATGGAAGATCCAGCAAAGAGGAAACTCTTGAGGAATCTATCAAAATAATGCATGATATCAAGAGGAATTATACCGTGGAAGATGTACAAGAAAGAGCAGAGAGGGCGATAAAAGAATCTGTAAAATTTGGTGTAACAAAGATAAGAGGCCATGTAGACATTGATACAGTTGGAGGCCTGACAGCACTTAAGGGTTGTCTCAAAGCAAAAAAAGTGACAAAGGACATTGCTGATGTTCAGCTTGTTGCATTTGCTCAGGAAGGGATATTTAGGGATCCGGGGACAGAGGAACTTATGTACAAAGCTATGGATATGGGAGCAGATATTGTCGGTGGTATGCCAGCAGCAGAATGGATGATGAACGAATCACGAAAACATGTTGATCTTGTTTTCAAAATAGCTAAAAAGTATGATACAGATATTGATATGCATATCGACCAGACTAAAGATCCTTTTGCACAATCATTAGAATATACTGCACTGAAAAGCATTAAAGAAGGTTACCAGGGGAGAGTAACCGGAGGACACTGTACTTCTCTTGCTTATCAGGATGATGCCCATGCAAAGAAAGTTATTGAATTGCTGAAACTTGCAAATTTTAATGTTTGTGTTAATCCACAAGTTTTAGCTATCATGGGAGTTGACTCTGAACCAAGGACAAGAGGTATTACAAGAGTGAGAGAGCTTGTAGAGGCAGGAGTCAATGTAGCAACTGCGCAAGATACAATATGTGATGGTTTTCACATATATGGCACTGGAGATCCTCTTGATTATGGTTTACTTATGGCTTATCAAGCTCAATATAATTCTACCAGCAGTGCAAAAATTGTTTATGATATGATAACGTTTAATTCAGCAAAGATCATGAAACTTAATAATTATGGGATAAAGGTTGGGAATACAGCCGATTTTAATATTATATTTGCAAAGAATGAATCAGAGGCACTGAGAACAAGGCCTGGCAGGCTTGTGTTTCGAAAAGGAAAATTAATTGCAAAGTACAAAGAGGAAGGAATATTTGTTAGTTAACCAGTAACTTTTCTTTTGTGTGTATCTACTAATTTTAAAGATATCACAGCAGCAACAGGTAAAGCAGCTAAGGAAATAAACATTACTATGTGTAATCCTATAATATCGATTAGGTAGCTTAATCCTATAAGAATTATACTTGCACTTCCCCACGATATCCCCATGCTTAAGCTGGAAGCTATATTTCTTCGATTAGGAAGAAGTTCTTGCATATAAGATATATTTGTTCCCATTGTAAAAAACAGCACAAATGCCATAGCTGAGTACAGCACAAGCATTGCATAAATATTATTTGTTAAAAGCATTATTATGCCAAGTATTGGCGCAATAGCTGTTGAAAGGATATTTATTAACTTCGGGCTAGTTCTATCTGCAAATACTGCTCCTATATAATTACCAAACAAGCCACAGAATGCTGCTGCTGTGAGAAAATAACTTCCCCATATAATATCATATCCAAGCTGTTGCACATATAGCGGTATCATCGTTGAGATGCCCATACTGGCGATGGTTCGTAGTGTTATTACCAGTACAAGATTTTTTACTCCCGGAACGGTTAGAGATTCTCTTAGACCCAGGTCTTTTGCTTGAGGTATATCGATTGGACTTTCTTTTGCTTCTTTGATAAATATAAGTGCGATAATAGTAACAATTATACCAAAACTGGTAAGAGCTGGCATTGAATAAATCCCGTATTTTTTAACATACCATATTGTCATTATGGGCGCAGCTGCTGCTCCCAATGCTCCACCCATGGAAAACAATGACATTGCCGTGTGACTATGCTTGAAAGCAATTTTTCCTACTAAAGAGGCTCCATTGGGATGAAAAAATGAATTTCCAATTTTTCCGATAACCAGGAATAAAAAAAGTAGTGGAACGGTTTTTGCGATTCCTATGAGGGGTGTAAATATCGATGCAAGAAGAATACTTATTATCTGTATTCGCTTTTCTTTAAAATGTACTCCAAGCAATGCGCCTAGGGGTTGCGTGAATGCAACAATAACACCGAGGATTGATGGGATCATTGCAACTTTGCCTTGAGAGAGCGCAAATTGTGTCATTATCAGGGGAAGTAGTGGTTTTAGCATTCCCGAGTACCAATCTACAGTAAAATGCCCTAACGTATAAAGTGATAGCTGATATCTGGGATTAGCAAGTCGCTCCTTTTTAATCATACATGTATTGTATTGAATCAATTAATTGTGTCAATATTTTTGATTGATTAAATATAAAAATTTGTTTTATAGGAAAGTTTAGATAAATATTTTATGTAGAAAACAAAAGTGTTGATCATAAATCTTTCTAAAGCTGTTTAAAGTTTTTGAATTGGTGCTATAATTATTTTGGGAAGAGACAGTATGGATATTTTACTTATCAACCCTCCCGTACAAGGGGTGTATGATGCAATTAATATAAAACTCCCTCCCCTGGGGC
>DAOWNX010000056.1 GCA_030642335.1 Caldisericota bacterium | reverse complement strand
TGGCCTTGTGTAAATGATGATCACCCTGGAACAAGATTTTTACATGGAGACGGTCATTTTAAACGTGCAAATGGAAGAGGGCTTATATCACCTGTTGAATACAAACCTGCAAAAGAATTGCCTGATGAAAAATATCCTTTAATTCTTACAACAGGAAGGATTCTATTTCATTACCATTCTGGCAATGAATCAAGAAGAGTAAAAGTGCTTGATGCATTCGTGCCACGAAATTATGTAGAAGTGAATCCGATTGATGCCGAAAAACTGAACATTAAAGATAATGAAATGGTAAAAATTTCTACGCGTAGAGGAAGTATTAAAGTAAATGTGCGAATATCTGATAGACCTAAACAAGGTCTTGTGTTTGTATCATTCCATTTTAAAGAAGCGGCAGCAAATGTTTTAACTAATCCGGCTTTGGACCCTGTTGCAAAGATTCCGGAATATAAAGTGTGTGCTTGTAAAATCGAAAAAATATAAAATATAAGGAGGAAGAAAGTATGACAGAGTTAAATTTCTTTTCACCAGCGCAGATTGCTGAAAAAATGAGTGCTGCTGGACAAAAAAAGGTTGTAATCCCTACTGGAAAGTTTTTTACACTTGCTATTCTTGCGGGTGCTTTCATTGCTTTTGGTGCTGAACTCTCTATTATGGTGGGGCATCAAACTGGTCTGGGTGTTGGAATAACAAAGCTTCTTGCTGGTAGTGTATTTAGCGTAGGACTTATGCTTGTAATCATTGCAGGAAGTGAATTATTCACTGGAGACAATCTCATTGTGATTGCTGCCCTTGAGAAAAAGATTCGCTGGAGCCAGGTTTTAAACAGGTGGATGCTTGTTTATCTCGGTAATTTTGTTGGCTCTATTCTTCTCGCTGCTATTATGTTTGGTACAGGATTGTGGCTTGTAAATGGAGGTCTTGTTGGTGCAACTGCTTTAAATATTGCAAATGCAAAAGTGAATCTTACATTTATGCAGGCATTAATGCGTGGTATTGGATGTAACTGGTTGGTCTGTCTTGCTGTCTGGATGGCAATTTCTGCAAAGGACATTGCTGGCAAAATTCTTGCAATTTATTTTCCTATTATGGCGTTTGTTGCTTCAGGGTTTGAACATAGTGTAGCAAATATGTTCTTTATTCCTTACGGATTATTCCTTAAGGGATCACCTGCAGTTGTAGATGCTACAGGAAAAGCAGCGTCAGCGTTCAGCAATCTTACATGGGGAAATCTTATTACGAAAAACCTGGTTCCTGTAACAATAGGCAATATCATTGGTGGAGCTCTCTTTGTAGGTATGTTGTACTGGTATATTTATCTTAAAAAAGAGGCATAATACGATTGACAATTCAACCTGTTATTCTTATTGGAGGTAAGGGGAAAAGACTGGGAAAAGATAAAGTATTCCTTTCCTTTGAGAATACTTTGCTTTTAGAACAGACTTATCGTCTTTTTAAGGAATCATTTAAAGAAGAACCTCTCTTTGTCGGAAGAGGGGTTTTTCCATTCCCTTACAAAATTATCCCTGATAGTATTCCAGGAATTGGGCCTATTGGTGGGTTGTTCACAGCTTTGACATATAATATAAACAAAGATTTTATTTTTCTTACTGCTTGCGATATGCCATTTATCAATAAAAACCTTCTTTCCTATATGAAAAGTATGTTGAATAAGAATGTAGATATTTATATTCCTTATTTTGAGAATGGAATGATTGAACCGTTATTTGCTTTTTATAATAAACGCTTAATGCATCTTGTTAATGAGCAAATTAAAATGAGAGATTATAAACTTCGTTCTTTGTTGAATACTGCTTCTGTGCAATTTCTCAGCGAAAGCGAGATAGAAAGTATTGACCCTGATTTTTTAACGTTTTTTAATGTGAATACTAAAAGCGATTTCGAGAAGGCACAGGAGTTGCTAAATGATAAAGTTCGTTAAAATTTTACGGTTTAACAATGGACGAAAGGAAAAACTGGACGACAAAATTGTAAAGGAAAGAAATATTAATTTGTATTTGCATGATAAACTTATCGAAAGAATTGTTTATTCCCCTCCTTATGAGGAGGAATTAGTTTTTGGATACCTGTTTTTAAGAGGCCATATTGCTAAAAAAAATGATTTAAAAAGAATTGTTTTTAAGGATAAAGGTCACTGTACTGATTGCTATGCAGAAGTTGAAAATATATCTAACAATTCTTCATCAGAAAAGCAATTCTCTATTAATTCTTCAAAATTGTTTGTGCTTATGAAGGAACTTCTTTCGAAAAGTGTAGTTTTTAAACAAACTGGAGGGACTCATATTTCGGGTTTATCAGATGGACAGAAGCTTATTTCGTTTTTTGAAGATGTTTCTCGGCAGAGTACTATTTTTAAGTTGGCTGGCGATACGATTTTGACTGATAAATTGTCTGATGCTATCATTTTATTTACGAGTGGAAGGATAAGCGAGACTGCGGTTCAGTATGCAAAAAGATTAGGTGTTATGGCTGTTATTTCTCGTTCTGCGCCTACAGATTTTGCTATTGATATGGCAAAAGATGCTAATATTATGCTTATCGGGTTTTTAAGAGGCAGCAGGTTTAATATTTATTCAACCAATAAAAATCTAAAAATCATTTAACATTTGTGAGTTAGTATTGCTGGTCAATGCTCCGCTTGCCCATTGTTCATTAGCTTTTTACCTTTCTATTGCACTACTTCCTTAAAAGCGAGATACTATGATATTTTATATAGCTTCTTGAAGTCTCTACTAAGCAAATACAAAAATGAGGGCAAGCAAAAAAGCTTACCCTCGCATAAAGCGCTAATTACTTCCAAAGTTCACAGGTTACGGGATTTTGGGGAGTATCGTAACCAATTTGGATATCCTGATAGCGCACAATTAAACCATTATCCACAGGCATAATGTTGATGAAGAGATTGCCTTTTTTGACAATCTTTCGCCATAGTAACTTCCCACTGTCTGGGTCGAAAGCATAGATTGCATTGGAAGCATTAAAATATACAATATCTTTTGTAGCAACAACATCATGCTCATTGAAACAATCTTCATATCCGTTCCATTTGTTCCACCATTCGCTCTGCCAATCCTCATCTTTAAAACTCCAGACTTCATTGCCAGTTTTCATATCAAAGCAGACGAATCTTTTATCAAAAAGCATGGCATAGAGTTTATCGTCATGGATTACAAACATGCCTATTGAGAGAACAGCATTCAACTTTTTTACTGTCTTTGAAACGTTTTGCCATAATGGTTTATGTGAAATTTTATCAAAAACTTTAATGAAAAATTGAGGTTCCTTACCCATCCATTGATCCCCCACCATGGAAACTGCTACGAAATTTTCATTTACTGCAATTCGTATTATCTGGCCTGGATAATCAACGTCTCCTTTTTCTATAGGCGCAAACCATGTAAACTTCTTTCTTGAAGTATCATAACAGAATATGTAGGTTCTATCTGTGCTATCATGCGTAAATCTTGTAGCCCCGTAGATGTTTGGTCCGTCTGCTGCAAGGGATGCATATGAAGTGTACATTGAGCGATACTTCCCAACAATTGGCTCTGCAATAGGTTCTAAGAATATTTTATTCAGGACTTTTCCCGTGTTTATATCCCAAACCCAGATACCTGCTTCTGCTTCTCCATTCTTTTTATAACCTTCTACATTTGTTGCTGCAAGATAAATACATCCATTGATTATTAAGGGATGTTGGGAAGATAGTCCTGTTGAATCACCTCCAATAACTTCGCTCTTCCAAATGGGTTCTCCTGTTTTCTTGTCTATTACAAGAAGAAATTCCCTTGCAGAATATCCTCCCAATATGACAATTTTATCTCCATAAATAACAGGAGAATTATAGAAGAAAGAGTTAAAATCGGATTCATAATCGGGCGGTTCTCCCCGTGGAGAAGGCTTTGAGTGATAATCTTTTTCCCAGATTTCTTTTCCTGTTTCAAAATTGACTACAGTAATTACAGAACCAGATGCTAAATATGCTCTATTCCCTTCGATAGTAGGCGCATTCGTCGTAAGAAGTAAGGATTCACAAGCATACGAGAGGTTGTGCTTCCATGTTACTTTACCTGGAGTTTCTTTTAATCCGGCAATATCTTTATAGGAAGTCCTCCCAGCATCACAAAACTCACCGTAGAATGCTGGCATATTTGCAGCTCTACTGCATCCTGACAGCAATGTGAAAATTAATACCAGTGATGTTAATATAAACCTTCTCATAGCAATCTACTGTGGATAAGCTGTTCTAAATATATCTGAATCTGCAAAAGTATAGCCAACCCGGACTAATGTTGAATAATAGTTACTAAGTTCTGCAATATTATCGTATGGCGCATAGTACATACGTTCCGGGGCATACTCACTGCTGGTAAAATTTATTGCATCATATGTGTTCACAATGTAGTTCGTTGCCATATCTTTCTCACCATTGGTTTTTACTAATACACAAAAATGAAGACCGGGATGGTGTACTGCTATGATCGGAACTATATGATAATAGATTGCAATTGCAGCATCACTACAACTTTCAAAATAGCCAACACTACTTATGCCAGGGAAATCTGCTATAGCACCAAAAATAAGAGAATCACCACTAAAACCACTATGTCCCTTCATCCAGGTGTTTAAATTTAAAGGATTTACTATAGAACCATTTATTGTGAGATTGTATGTTGCAAGCATCATTGCGCAGGATGTAAGAAAGCATCCTGATGCTCCAATTGTATGCGGGCCAAATCCTAATGTTTCACCTTCCCACTTCCAGTATCCCTGTTTATATGAGTAAATAGCTGGAAGCGTTACATAAGAATATGTAGAGACAGAAAAATTCTTTGAAACATAATATTTCCTTAGGATTTCTTCAGGGAGTGCACTTTTTCCTTTCGAAATTTTTGCATCTCTTTCTAAAAGTGCTTCAAGTGGAGCAATTTCATATTCATTAAGCTTTACTTCTTTTTTACCCTCACTACCAATGATAACAGGAAATAGGTTTCCATGTGTATCTCTGTACATTTCACCTTGGTCGGTGGCAACTACGCCATATCCTTCATCTGCTTTGATTATCCCACCGAAAGGAACAAAACTTACTAAAAACACAAATAAGATTAATAAAACTGTTATTTTTTTAATTCTCATTTTATTCTCCTTGTAATTTTAGTTTTTATTTCTATTTTGCAAAGCTTTTCAATTGCGTAAATCCATTTAATTCTCTTTTCGCAGTTTCCCAAATATTTCACCTCCTACTTGCCTTCGAGGAACTATTCCCTCTTGCACAACCTCCTTGTAGCACAATTTTTATTTTTTTCTGAAACTTTATCAATATTTTATACCTTTTTCCTCTTTGCACAATTTCCGCTCAGTTGTTACCTGCTGCGGTAAAAAATAATCCTTTCGTTGCCATCCAACATTTAGCATCTAACATTTCTTTACATTCATATTGCACCACCTCCTTAAAATAAAGCTTTCCTTTTCTGCATTTCTTTTTCTTGCTCTTCTTATCAAAAATTTACTTCTCTATATATAAGACTCACAAACTTCAAAAAATGTTACACTTTTTTGAGAGAATTTTAAAATTTCTTTTTCTTGCTTTTCCTATCAAAAATTTTCTTCTCTCATATATTTAGATCCATAAGTCGGAAAATTTCCCACCCTTTTCATAAGAATTTTTAAATATTTTAAAAGTTAGAGGAAAAGAATAAACATAAGGAAAAAAATATCCCCTCATAAATTAGGGTACACATTCGCAACACTTGCCTGAAAGGCGACGTAAATATTGTAACAATTAAAATGTGGGTAAGTTTTGAATGTATTAACTTACCCACATTAAAATATTTAAACAATCCTTGACTTACGTATCTTCTATTATTTGTAACAATTTATTGATATCTATAATATAGAGCCATTGCCATAGCTGGAGCTCGAAGCTTAATTGTTCTTGAGGTATGTTAGTGGAACCAATTGCGAGTAATGTATTGTCAGAAGCAAATTGGGTTAGACGAAAGGTTGGGAAAGAAGATTTAAAGCCGGTCATTCCCGTTAGAGTAGTGATGGTGTTTGTTTTTCTGTCAAGGATTCGCCACGGGGACAGGAAAAGGATAAATCTACCACTTGGCGAAATTCCCCTAAAGGTTGGATAGGAATAGTTGCCATCGACTGTAACTGTAAAAACAGGCTTTTCTTTATTGATAGGTCTTATTATGTTGTAGAAACATCCTGTATCGTGTTCATCCGGTGGCGGGGAATTCTTCGGGAGCTCAAATGAAAGCCAATAAGGCTCCCATACCTGATAGATAATCCAGTCATCAGGAGTT
>DAOWNX010000076.1 GCA_030642335.1 Caldisericota bacterium | reverse complement strand
TCTCCTAGCTCTATTATAATTTTTTTTAACAAAATTCAAAACAACAAAATTGTTCAATTTCACGGAGATAATTTAATACTTCATCTTCTACATTCTTATCATAAAAAATGGATACCTCTTCATTATTTCCCAAAGAAAGTGCAACAAGTCCGGTATCAGAAAGCAACGCCTGGACAAACCAAACATACCGTTTGTCCATATGAATTTTTTTCAAAACTTCTCTTCCCTTTATTTGTTTACTATGTTCTATGTTGCGCATAATTATCCACCATAATATTTTGCAAGATCCCTGTTATGTTCTTCTAAAGTTCGTTCAAATATTGCTTTCCCTTCCGGCGTTGTAATAAAATAGTAATAATTTGTATCAGGAGCATCAAGCACAGCGATAATGGACTTTATCCCCGGATTACATATAGGCATCGGTGGGAGTCCGGCATATTTATATGTATTATATGGAGAATCTATATCATAATCTTCTTCGGAAAGCCATTGTTTATGGCCTGGCAATATATAGACAATTGTAGAATCTGCCTGAAGCGGCATTCCGACACACATTCTATTTAAAAACACGCTTGCAGCAAGAGGCCTATCCTCATCAAGACACACTTCTTTTTCAACAATAGAAGCAAGGATAATAACTTGCTTTAGAGTTAATTCTTTTCTCGTTGCCTTTTCATTAATATTAGCTGGCAAAATCTCTAAAAATCTTTCCCCAAACCTGTTTATTACATCTCTATTCGTCATTTTTTCTGTAAACGAATATGTATCAGGAAAAAGATATCCTTCATATTGCTCTGCGTCTTTAATAAACAGCTCTTTATCTTCTATTACATTTTTTTCGTAAAGCCTTTCTGCAATATCTCTTACGGTAAACCCTTCCGGAATGGTTACTTTTATATCTTCCGGCAATACTCCCTGCTTAAGGATGCCTATGATATCAAAAATGTTATGAATATCAGTAAGAAAGTATTGGCCACTTTTTAAATTCTTCTCTTCTCCTTTGACCTTAACAATAATGGAAAAACCAAACGGATCAAGAATAAAACTATTTTTCTTCAATAATGTTCCTATATTTTTCACTGTAACATTTTCTGGAATATCAAGCGCTCCTTCATTCTTGCCCGTAATTAATCCGGGATATACTTCAACGAAGACGATCAAAAAAATAAGAAAAAAAACAATGAGAAGAATTATTCGTCTGAATTTTCTAATTTTTTCTTCCTCCCTCTATAATTCAAATAACTCTGAAGGATTAACAAAGCTTCAGCAGCATCTTTTGTTACACGCTCTTTTTTAGACCTAATACCTAGCGACTTGTACATTTTATGAGCTATAACGCTAGTAAAACGCTCATCCCAAAGAATGATTTCTACATCGCCTAAATATCCTTTTAGCACATTTACAAATGTAAGCACTTTTTCTGCCTGTGAGCCTACATCTCCGCTTAATGTCTTGGGAAGGCCTATGATAACAGTTTTTGCATTATAAGATTTTACCAGTTTTTTTATTGCTTCAAATTCATTCCCGTCTCTTTGGATCACGGTAACAGGATTTGCAGTTATATGCAAAGGATCGCTTGCAGCCACGCCAACTCTTCCCATGCCAACATCAAGTGCAACAATTACTCCTTTTTCTTTCATCTATTCGCCTTCTTTACAATTTCTCTTTAAGATCTTCCACACTTATACGCGCAGTACCACTGCCCTGTGCTAAACGTTCGTTTCCTCCTCCTCTTCCATTGAGAAGAGGAGATACCTTATTAAAAATTTCAATGCTTGAAACATTTTCATCCGCTAACTTCCCTACGAGCAGAAGGACCTTATCAGCTTCAATAGAACTAAACAGCACGACTCCCCTCTTCAATTTTTTCCTTGCCATATCCAGCGCTTTACGCAATTCTGCAAATGAAACCGAGTGAAATTCCTTAAAGTAAAAAGAAATACCGTCTTTTTCTGTAATTAAAATGATATCGTCCAATGCTGATTCAATACCCTTTAATTTAAATTGATGTAATTCACGCTTCAGTTCTTTATTTTCAGCGAAAATTTCTTCCATACGATCTGGAACAGATTTTTCGTCCACTGATAAAATTCTCGCTATTTTTTTAAGAATTCTTCCTTTTCCCAATATCGCCTGATAAGCTTTTTTGCCTGAAAACCCCTCTATTCTTTTTATACCAGACGCAACACTCCTAAAAGACGTAAGCACTACACAGTGAATATCACCTGTATCAGATACATGTGTTCCTCCACAAAATTCTTTGCTTATCCCGGCTATGTCAACAACTCTTACAGTATCTCCATATTTATCGCCAAAAAATGCAAGAGCGCCAGATTTATTTGCCTCGTCAAACGTCATTTCTTTAACACAAACAGGAATCCCATTCATTATAATGTCGTTTATTTCTCTTTCAATTTTACCAAACATTTCATCGTTCATTTTGCCTGTAAAATTAAAGTCAAAACGAAATTCATCAGGATAAACAGCAGAACCTTGCTGCCCAATATTTTCTCCGAAAAAGCTCCTCAGTACTCCCTGTAATATATGTACAGATGTATGTGCCCGCATAATTGCATGTCTTCTCTCCGAATTGACAGAAGCTTCCACTGTATCTCCCACTTTAATGGATCCGCTCTTTATCTTGCCTGTATGCATTATCAAGTCACTAATCGGAGTTTCAGTATTTTCCACTATAAATATAAACTTTTCATTTTTTATAATCCCTTTATCTCCTGCCTGCCCACCCTTTTCGGCATAAAAAGGCGTTTTATCAAGTATAACAGAAATTTCTTTTCCTTCTGATACCGAGCTAACTAAATTCCCATTCTTTAAAATACCTTTTACTTTAACTTTTGATAAAAAAACGTCATAACCAATAAAATCAGTTATACCTACCTCTTCTTTTACCTTAACAAGATTAACTCTCTCCGTAAAACTTTTTCCTCCACTAAACGCTTTTCTTGCCCTTTCTCTCTGCTCCTCAAGGTATTCATCAAATTTCTCGTTATTAAAGTTGAGATCATGCTCTTTAAGCAACAATTTAGTAAGCTCTATTGGAAAGCCAAGCGTATCATACAGATAAAATGCAGCATCTGCAGAAAACTCTTTTCCACCTGACGCTTCTATCTTTTTGCACTGGTCTTTGAAATATTCAAACCCTCCATTTAATGTCAGGTTAAATCGCTCTTCTTCGTTTTTTACATTAGAAATTATCTTATCTTTATTTTCACTCAGTTCCGGGTAAAATGTGTTAAGCGAATCCACAACAACAGGAACAATACGATGAAGAAACGCTTCCTCGAGATCTAATCCTCTTCCAAAAAGCGCACTTCTTCGTATCAGCCTTCTCAATACATATCCTCTTTTTTCGTTGGTAGGAACCAGTCCCTCAGCAATAAGAAAAGAAATGGCTCTTATATGGTCTGCTATGATACGGAAAGAACGGTCCTTTTTTTCATTAATTCCATACTTTTCTCTACTTATATCTTCAATTTTTTTAATGATAGGCAAAAAAAGATCTGTTTCAAAATCTGTTTCAACTCCTTCTATAATGCTTGTAACCCTCTCAAGTCCCAGGCCAGTATCAATGTTTCGTTTCGGCAATGGCTTAAGCTCTCCATTAGCTTGTCTGTCAAACTGAGTAAAAACAAGATTCCAAAATTCTAAAAATCTCTCTCCGTCATCTCCGGGAAGTTGCTTTTCTTCCCCCGGCTTTTTTATGCCTCTGTCAAAATAAATTTCAGAGCAAGGGCCACAGGGCCCGACAGCACCCATCTTCCAGAAATTATCTTCTTCGCCAAGTAAAATAATCTTTTCAGGAACAATACCTACTTTTTTCCAGATTTCCTTTGACTCTAAATCATCCTTGTATACTGAAATCCATAAACGATCTTTCGGTAAATTTAACACTTCTGTCACATATTGATACGCCCAGGGGATTGCTTCTTCTTTAAAATAATCACCTATGGAGAAATTGCCCAGCATTTCAAAAAACGTATGGTGTCGTGCTGTATACCCCACATTATCTATGTCGTTTGTTCTCAGACATTTTTGCACTGTTGCTATGCGTTTACCCGGCGGTTCTTCCTCACTAAGATAATAAGCTTTCAAAGGAACCATCCCCGCAGAAGTAAACAAAAGCGTTGGATCCTGGGGAATAAGTGATGCACTTTTTAATCTTAAATGGTTTTTATTTTCAAAAAAAACAAGAAAATTTTCCCTTATATCTTTGCTTTCCACATTTTCACCTTCTTTCTTTTGTTGAATTTTACATTGAGATAAAATTTTGTCAACATTATAAAGTACTTGCCTGAGTATCCAATTTGAATTATAATAAACAAAATGGAGGTAACAAATGAAACATATAAAATTAATTGTTAAAAAACCTTTCTGGAATATTGATAAAAAGCACGATTGCAGAGAGTGCCAAACGCCCTGCAAATCAGCTTGCAAAACAAGCGTGACAATAGGCAATCAAGTTTGCGAAATCAAAAAGCCAATAAAGAGATGGATTTGGTAGCTTGATGCATGATGCTTTTTGCAAAGAAAATGTCCACACGTTTATATTCAACGAAGAATGTTTTGCAATTGATGTAAATACAGGTTCTTTATTTGCGCTTGATGAAATATCATATAAATTCATTAACACGCTCATCAAAAAACAATCATTTGATTTAGCCGAAAAAATACTTTTCAGAGAATACGAAAACGAAGCTTCAAGCACAAGGAAAGAGATCGAGCAGCTCATAAAAGAAAATTTGCTCTTTTCATCTTCGCCAGAATACTTTGAATCTGAACTTGTGCTCAAATCTCTCTGTCTGAACATCGCTCACGCGTGTAATTTTGCCTGCAAATACTGCTTTGCAAAACAAGGAAACTACGGTAATAAAAATGCCTTAATGAGCTGGAACGTCGCAAAAAAATCCATTGACTTCCTTTACAAGCATTCGGAGGGAAGACAGCATTTAGAGGTAGATTTCTTTGGCGGAGAACCACTGCTTGCCTTTACCGTTGTCAAAAAAACAGTCCGATACGCAAAAAAAACATATCCGGATAAAGAATGGCGTTTTACAATTACAACGAATGGCTCCCTTATCACAGAAGAGATAGAAAAATTTCTGTACGATAACGACATAAGCATAGTGCTAAGTTTAGACGGACAAAAAGAAACAAATGATAAATTCAGGATATTGCCAGATGGAAATGGCACATTTGACCTCATTTATCCAAAAATAAAAATTGTCACAGAACATAGAAAAACCTCAGAAG
>DAOWNX010000059.1 GCA_030642335.1 Caldisericota bacterium | reverse complement strand
TCTTCTACCATTTGCCCCTTCGAAAAATATCCAAGACTTTCATAACGAGCGGCTTCTTTACCGATATCGGCTGCCGCTTCATTGAATTCTTCTGCCTTCCCGCGAGCAAATTCAGCAAAATTAAAATTGTCTTCACTTTTTTCTTTCTCCTCCATTATTTCGTTGTAGATATCTTCTATCTGGATTTTAGCAGCAGCGATATCACTCTCGGAAGCATCCTCTTCTACTTTTAATAAAAAGTGTTCTGCATCAACTTGATATACAGAATTCCAATACAAATTCACATTATCATCCGTAATTTCTATTGTTTCATACTGTTCTTCCAATGCAGCCTGCGAGAGCAAAGGCCTTTCAACATAAGGAGTAAGCTGTTCTCTCAGATATTCTTTATATTCATCCATAGAACCGTATTGGGCCTCAACATAATTAGTAAAAACCTCTTTCCCCTGGTTTTGTATCCCCTGTTCTACAATCTGGTCAACCTGGCTTTCAATATTTTCATTAAAAGCATTCTGATCGATTTCAAGATGTTGCGCCTCTGCGTATTGTACAAGAAGCGACTGGTTTATAAAACTATCCTTTATATTTTTTTCCAGGTTCGTACGCATTTCACTATAAGATGGATCCATTAAATCTATTCCATATTGCTGATACATCTGGATATAATAATCGATTTGATTCTGAATTTCTTCCTTTTTGATCGTTTCCTTACCAACGTGCGCAACAACATCTCGTTCAAGATATCCCCACACTCTTGCTATCCCAAAGAGAATTATAAATACAAGCAACACAGAAATAAGGATCTTAACCCATCTCCGCTGTTTTGTTTTTTCTCGTACAGGAGCTATAACACCCTCTTTTCTTAATTTTCTAATTCTACTTTCTCTTCCCATAAATTCACCTCTCCTATATTTTACTTAAAATAGTCATCTTTTAAAATTCCATTCGTAAGTATTATATTTTTCTCGATATAATTTTTCTGCCAAAATTTTTTCATCCTTTGTGAGTTCAGTAGGAACCAGTGCTTCGTCCGTAATCTCTTCCATTCCTCTTTTCAAAACATTTTTTATCGCATCAAACGTAATTTCCTTATTCAATTCATCAGAAAGTGATGAAATTTTCTTTTTAGACAATTCCACAAGTCTTTTCCTTGCGTTCTCATCCAGGTTAAAACAATAAAATATTCGCTCAAGATCGACGTGATAAAGAATTGAGCCGTGCTGCAATAAGCCATAATCATTCCTCATCTGTGCAGAACCTACAACTTTTTTGCCGTTCAATAAAATATCTGAAAATGTCGGGGCAGCAAAGCATGAAGGCGAGGATATCTCATTGTCCTCCCTGTCAGAAAAATACGCATTTCCTCCAAGCAAACCTATTGCCTTTATAATACCATAACAGAGATAATGAAAAGAATCGAGAAGATTCATCTCCAAAATCCTATGAGGGTGTGCCATAGTTACGCTATATGTCAGCTCCCTATCATGCAATACCGCCCTGCCTCCAGTAGGCCTTCTGACATAATCAATGCTTAACTCCTTGCAATGGGCAAAGTTTACTTCTTTTTCCATTTTTTGAAAATAACCGATAGAAAGTGTCGGGGGAACAAATTTATATACGCGAAGCGCAGGTGGAAAGCCCTTTTCTTTTTCTATTACAAGAAGCGCTTCATCAATTGCCATATTCATCGCCCCGTCATTTTCATTCGTTTCAATAATTCTTATCATAACAAGCAATATTGTAATAAATAATGGCAAAAAGTCAAAATTTCTCTAATGCTTGACTGCGTCTCTCAAAGGTATAAACTATGTAAATAAAAGCTATCAAAGGCAGGGAAATATCAAACACAAAAATGCTGGATAGGAAAAAATTGGATTCAAAAGATAAATAAACTCCGTTAGATAAACTAATATCTTGGGAATAGCTAAATACAGGAAATAAAAAATGAAGAAAATTAATATAAGCAACGAAGTAAAAGATACAATAGAAAAATTTGCCCTCATTAAAAAAGGAGAGCGTGTCCTTGTAGGCGTATCCGGAGGAGCAGATTCGATGTGTTTATTGCACATCCTGAATGAATTAAAAGACGAACTTGGTTTCTCAATTGCAGTAGCCACTTTCAATCATAAAATAAGGAAAGAATCTGAAGAAGAAACAAAATTTGTAAGTAATGTAGCTGCTAAGCTTGATATTCCATTTTTCTATAACGAAAAAGACATCAAAAAACTTGCTAAAATGCGCTCACGCTCATTGGAAGACATGGCAAGAGAAGAAAGATTTGCGTTCTTCTTAAAGATTAAGCGAGATGAAAAATATGAAAAAATCGCACTAGCACATACGATAGACGACCTCGTGGAAACCACTCTCATCCATTTATTAAAAGGCACAGGTATCACAGGGCTCATTGGTATCCGACCAAAAAGTTTTCAAGGAATTATCCATCCTTTGATTCGCATAACCAGAAAAGACGTAGAAGCATATATAAAGTTGAACAAAATTCCATTTAGAACAGATTGGACAAATTTTTCGCTTGACTACTTGAGAAACAGAGTACGCCACCAACTCATTCCTTTGCTTGCCTCTCTAAACCCGGAAATTAAACAACATATCTTAAATCTATCATTAACTTTACTTGAAGAAGAGCAGTTTATAAATGAAATCTCGCTAAAGGACAAAGCACTCCTCTCCAACAAAGAACGATATTCTCTTACTATTTTTAACACCTTACCTTTATTCGAAAAACGAAGAATCATAAAATTAATACTAGGAAAATATGCAATATTCAACAGAATAGAGCGAATTGTACAATTTTTATCAACAGGAAAAAGTAATAAAACAAATTTGTATGGCAATCTTTATATGCAAAAAAATAAAAAAGAATTCTGGATAGAAAAAGTCAGTCGTCTACCTTTTTCACTAAAAAAAGAATACCCGATTATCACGCCGGGAACAACATCAATAGAGAAAGCAAATGTTATAATAAAAGCAGAAATTATTGATAATGTTAAAAAATCAACGCTAAATAACAATAAAATCGTTGTTAATATGGATAATGTCCCTCTGCCTCTCAAAGTGCGATTCAGGAAAAAAGGAGATAAAATCAACCTCGAAATGGGAAGTAAAAAAATCCAGGATCTCTTTGTAGATCAGAAAATAGATGCAAAAATAAGACATAAAGTTCCGCTACTTATGAGTAGCAAAAATGAAATCATCTGGGTTATAGGTGTGCGAAGAAGTAATTTATATCAAATAACCAAAAATACAAAAAATAAACTACTTTTTACTACTACTTTAAGAAAAACCATTTTCTGATATAATTAAGCTATGAAAAGAGATGTTAAAGAAATCCTTTTTTCAAAGGAAGATATTGAACAGCGTATTAAAATAGTAGGAAATCAAATTAATATAGATTATAAGGGCAAATTTCCCTTATTCGTCTGTATTTTAAGAGGGGCTTTTATGTTTCTTGCAGACCTTTCTAAGGAGATAAAAATCGATATGTCGATCCATTTTATGGCAATTTCAAGTTACGGAGGAAACACAGAATCTACAGGACAAGTAAAAATTTTAAAGGACCTTGATACCCCCATCAATGATAGACATGTACTTATTATTGAAGATATTGTAGATTCAGGCCTCACAATGGATGCAGTAACGCGATTGCTTAAAACAAGAAATCCAAAAAGCATAAAAATTTGCACATTGTTAGATAAAGAAGAACGAAGAAAAATTCCTATAAAAGTCGATTACTACGGATTTAAAATACCAAATAAATTTGTTATAGGCTATGGATTAGATTACAAAGAAAAATATAGAAACCTACCATTTATAGGCGTATTAAAAGAAAAAATTTACAACTAAAAGGGGATAATAAAATAAATTATGGCAGAGAAAAATAAAAAAAACTTCTTAAAAAAAGAAATTATTGCCTGGGTGATTCTTATAATAATTTTATTCTCGGTTTCGACTTTCTTCGGCAGAAATAGTGGTGCCCCCGTTGCAACAGTGCCCTACTCAGAATTTATTGATAGAGTAAACTCCGGGGATGTAACGTCTGTAGAAATAAAAATGAAAGAAAATTATCCATCTCAGGTAATTGGCACACTAAAAGACGGATCTTTTATAGACTCGTATCCACCCGGCAATATAGATACTCTTGAAAAAGATCTGATAGAAAAGGGTGTTACCTACGATGTTAATCCAAGCAATAACACATTCTGGATGATATTCTGGAATATTGCACCATGGATTCTCATCATTGGCGTGTGGTGGTTCTTCATGCAGAAAATGATGCAAGGAGCAGGTGGCGGAGCAAATCAAGCATTTAGCTTCGGGAAAAGCAAAGCCAAATTGTTTCTTGATAATAAACCACGGGTTACCTTTAAAGATGTAGCAGGTGTTGAGGAAGTAAAAGAAGAACTTAAAGAAATAATAGAATTTTTAAAAAATCCAAAGAAGTTCGCACAATTTGGCGCAAAAATACCAAAAGGAGTACTGCTTTTAGGCCCTCCTGGCTGTGGAAAAACACTAATAGCAAGAGCTGTCGCCGGAGAAGCAAAAGTTCCTTTCTTTTCTGTTTCAGGCTCAGAATTTGTAGAAATGTTTGTTGGTGTCGGCGCATCCAGAGTAAGAGACTTATTTAAGCAAGCGAAAACATATGGACCATGTATAATATTTATAGATGAAATTGATGCCGTAGGTAGACATAGAGGAGCAGGAATTGGCGGAGGACACGATGAAAGGGAACAAACCTTAAATCAGCTCCTCGTAGAAATGGATGGGTTTGACCCACATACCGGTATTATTGTAATGGCTGCCACAAACAGGCCAGACATATTGGATACTGCGTTATTAAGGCCGGGAAGATTTGATAGAAGAATTGTAGTAGGGCTGCCTACCTCAAAAGACAGAGAAGAAATTCTTAAAGTTCATGGAAAGAAAAAAACATTTGCAAAAGAAGTAAACTTTAAATCAATTGCCCAACAAACACCGGGTTTTACTGGAGCAGACCTTGAAAACTTATTAAATGAAGCAGCACTTTTGGCAATAAGAAAAAATAAAAAAGAGATTTCCCAGCAAGAAATTGAAGAAGCAGTCGATAAAGTTATAGCAGGACCAGAAAAAAAATCGTTAATACTTTCCGAAGAAGAAAAAAGAGCAGTTGCCATCCACGAAACAGGACATGCCATAGTTAACACTGCTCTTCCTACCGGTGATATTGTCCATAGAATTTCCGTTGTATCAAGAGGAATGGCATTAGGATACAACCTTCAACTTCCCGAAAGAGATAAATATCTACAGAAAAAAAGCGAACTGATGAATAAAATTTCAGCACTTTTAGGCGGACGAGCAGCAGAGGAAGTAATGCTCCATGAAACTTCAACTGGTGCAGCAAATGATCTTGAACGTGCGACCGATATTGCAAGAAAAATGGTAAGAACATATGGAATGAGTGATAAATTGGGACCAATCACCTTTGGTAAACATAACGAAATGATTTTTCTTGGCAAAGAACTAGGAGAAGAAAGAGATTATAGCGAAACCACTGCTAACCTTATCGATGCAGAAGTAAAAAAAATCATTGAAACAAGCTATGAAAAAGCAAAACTTCTCATCGAAAAACAACTTAATACGGTAATGACTATTACAAATGCACTGTTAGAAAAAGAAACGCTTCAAGGTGAAGAGCTTAAAAAATACCTATCGCTGGTAAAAAAAGAAAAAAAGAGAATTGCAAAAAAACATTCCAAGCGTATTTCAACTTCTTCGTAATGAATTTGGTGCACAGAACTGGTGGCCAGGCGAAACACCATTCGAAGTAATGGTAGGGGCTGTTCTTACGCAGCAAACTTCCTGGAAAAATGTTGAAAAAGCAATAAATAATTTAAGAGAGGAAGGAGTGCTTTCGCCTTTCTCTCTTAATAAAATACCTATCGAAAGGATAAAACAACTTATAAAACCTGCTGGTTTTTATAATATAAAAACTGAGCGGCTAAAAGCGCTTACGGAGTATTTCATCGAACAGTATAATGGCAGTATATCTCGGATGCAAAAGAATACAGTAACTAAACTAAGGAAAGAGCTTCTGTCGATAAAAGGGATTGGCAGGGAAACGGCAGATTCAATTCTTCTCTACGCATTAGATAAAAAAATCTTTGTTGTAGATGCTTATACAATAAGGATGATGCATAGAACAGAAATTTTAAATAGTACTGATTATGATGAAGTAAGAAAAATTTTTGA
>DAOWNX010000099.1 GCA_030642335.1 Caldisericota bacterium | reverse complement strand
TTTTTTTGTTTTTACCCTTTCTGGGGGATTTGGTAATCCTTTCATGGGTTTTTGTTAATCTGGATTGTTGGAAAAATGATTTTTTTTAAAATCCTTAAGTACGGTTTCGTTTTAATTTTTTTTGTTTTTGCCTAGAATTCTTTTTTCAAGCAGGGATGTTCCATCTCCAGTAGAATTCCAAATTTTTGTTCTGTTTGTAGGAGGCAATCCTGTTTTATTCAAAGCAAAGTTCATTGCCTTTGTTATATCTTCGCTTGTGTCAAAAAGTGTTCCATCAAAATCAAATACAATTAAATCTATTGTTATTTTCACCTTGAATAAATATACGTGCATTTTGATTTTCTGTCAATAAATGTATAATTTTATGAAGGAGGAGCTTGAATGAAAAAACTTATTGTCTCAGTACTAGCTTTGACAATTGTTCTGTCTTTTTTCTCTGTAAAAATGGCAGGCAGTACCGAGGAGAAAATTTCGCCATCATTGATGCATTCATCAGAAGAAAATGTGTCAATTATTGTGGAATTAACAGGTGCGCCAGTGGTTGTCTATAAGAAAACCTTAAAGTTCAGACTTCTTACTATTTTTATTGATGATAGTGCAGAAAGGCATGCAGCGGAGTTAGAGCTGAAACAAAACGATTTGATAAAGTATATGGAAAGATTTAACATAGAAGTCCGGTTTAATTATATGTATCTTTTTAATGGTTTCTCATGTACGGTAGATAGGAAGCATATGATGGATATTGCGGAGAATCAAAATGTCAAAAGAGTTTTTGAAGATAAAAAAGCCTATCTTGAAAGAACCTATGCTACCAGGGTGATAAAATCAGACATTGTTAATAGGATGACTGCTAGCAGCGGAGAATATATTACAGGAAAAGGCATTGTAGTGGGTGTTGTCGATACAGGTGTGGATTATGGAAACACAGAATTGGGCGGGGGAGGATTTCCTAACGCAAAAATAATAGGCGGGTATGACTTTGCAGATATGGATGGTAACCCTATGGACACTGAGGGGCATGGTACGCATGTAGCAGGTATTATCGGTGGATCTAATTATGGTGTTGCGCCTGATGTAAAAATTCGTGCTTATAAAGTGTTTACTGAAAATACGGAAACGACTTCAATTTCAACGATAGTTAAAGGAATAGAAGAGGCCGCTAAAGATAAATGTGATATTATAAATATATCTATTGGTACAATAGGTGGTGCAGGAGAGGGAGGAGATCCGGAATCGATTGCAGTGGAAAATGCTACAGCAGATGGAATAGTAGTTGTGGCTGCTGCAGGAAATTATGGTAGCAGGTCAGATTTGGTTCCATTTCCTATGAGTGTACCAGCATCTAATGGGAGTGTCATTGGTGTAGGAGCAAGTAATGATGCAATGCATGGTGTCATTACTTTTTGGAACAAGGATATTATAGGCACATACCCGGAAGGCTCTCCTTTTTTTACTGATGGAAACTACAATATAGTTTATTGTGGGTATGGCCTGGAAAGTGATTTTTCGGGGAAAAATCTCACAGGGAAAATTGCACTCGTGTCGAGAGGAATTATCTATTTTGGAGATAAGGATATTAATGCAAAAAATGTGGGGGCTAAAGGAATAATTGTTTTTAATAATGTAAGTGGCTTACCTGATATCGAGTTGCAATCTCAGTCCAATCCTGAAGAAACTGACTTCATGCCGCTTTTATTTATTTCATATACGGATGGATTGTACATTAAACAACGAATAGCGGGTTCTACTATGATAAAATTAAACAATAAATATGGGTTAGGCAAAATAGCCTCTTTTTCGGCTAATGGTCCTACGATAGATTTTTATATGAAGCCGGATTTGGTTGCTCCGGGTGTTGATATAACGTCGACAGTTTTAAATAATAAGAAATCACTTATTAGCGGGACATCTATGGCAGCTCCTTTCGTTTCAGGGAGTGCAGCATTGATAAAACAAGCACAGAAATCGCTTAAACCAGCTGAGATTAAAGCTCTTCTTATGAATACGGCTTACATATTAGAAAATCCTGTATCCGGTGCGCCGTATTCACCATTGATGCAAGGTTCCGGGAGAGTAGATGTACAAAGTGCCGTTAACTCAACTGCACTTGTTAGGCCTGCTTCATTTATTTTTGGTAACGATGGAAAGGAAAGGATAAGCAAATTTACTGTCAAAAATTTATCAAATACTAGTTTGTTTTTTTCTATTTCATATTCTGCTTATTCAAATGAAACAGTGAATCTTACTTACCCAAAAAATATTTATGTTGCGCCATTTACCGAGAAGAGTTTTACCGTAGATTTTAAGGCAGATGAGAGTACACAAGGAGAAGTGTACGGATTTATATATTTGGAGGGAGGGAGCACAACTCTTCACATTCCATTTGTGTATCTCCCTTCCTTAGGAGAAAGGCACTACATTGAGAATGTTTTTCAAAGTGGAGATACCTTGACTACTGATAATAATATTAAAATAAATTTTACTGTTGGGTTGGGTATTGAAGGCAATGCTTCTCAAGAGCCGTATAGAGAAAATTATGCAGGCGAGATAAGAGTGGATATATACGATACAAATGGAAGGTTTATCGATACGATATTCGATGAATCTTCAGTTTATATTGGTGATTACAGTGTTAATTTAAATGGCAGAGATATCTTTACTAATTATTTTTTAAAGGATGGAAAATATTATTATAAAATTTCATATCTTGAAGCAAATAATGATGAAAGCACAATAGATATACATCCTGTGATATCAAGGGACGAAAAGAGTGGCAACTTTAACGTTTTAAACGGACGGACAAACTATCTTAACATTAACCTGGAAGAAGGCAAAACTCCTTTACTCAAGAAAGGAGAAGATTTCTGGGTGGATCTTTTTTTCAAAGCAGACCAATCTTTAACAACATTATTTATCTCCTACAAGTATGATCAATTTTTACTTAAGATTTTAGAAATAGAGCAGGGAGAAGTAGCTCTGAATGATAACGTAACTTTCACTGATTCTGTACAGTTGGGTACTGTCTATATTACGCTTTCTGGTGAAATTGGGGAAACCGGGGTTGTAGCAAGAATACATCTCAAAGCAATTGAAAGCGGTGTTGATTTCATTTATCCAGGATATGTGTCTTCTTCACCGAAGGAATATTTTATTTTAAGACCCTTGAAGTATGAAATATCTGATTATTCTCGAATGTGGGATGTAAATAACGATAAAAAGGTTGATGGTCTTGATGTAGAAATATTCAGAGAAAGTTTTGGCTTGAACAAAAATGAGGCTAATTTTAATTTAATATGTGATTTTAATCGAGATGGTATTGTAGACGGAAAAGATTTTTTGATTTTAACAGAGCACTACGGAGAATTGTATCCATAGGAGACGGTGATGAGAAAAACAATATCTATAGCTATTGTTTTAATTTTGTTACTGGGACTACCGACACGGTTAGTTGAGGCGGATTCTGTTAAAAACATTAGTGTAATTCAAAATATAGCAGTTCCAGGTGATGATTTTATTGGTTCAATATCCCTTGCAGAAGCGAATTTGTACGAAGATGATTATAATTCAAAATACCTTTTTCCGATGCAAGGTATTTGTACTGCCGGAACAGGAAGGATTGCTGTAATAGACAATTCTTATGGCAGAGTACATATCTTAGATGGTTTCCTGGATGATATTCTTACATTCGGCTCATTGAGTACTCTCATTTATCCTACAGATATCGATTATAAGGGAGGCATTTTTTATGTATCAGATGCACTTGGTGGGAAAGTGCAATTCTTTAGCGGTAATGGTGCGTTTATAAAAACTTTAGATGCTGGTTTTCTAAATACGCCTACGGGGGTTACTGTGTCAAAAGGATATCTGTTTGTTTCTGATTATTTTGAGAATACTATTTATAAATTGGATATGAATGGAAACATTAAAAAGACTGTAAGTATTGATTATCCCGGTGGACTTACTTCCGATACTGATGGTAATATTTATGCTGTAAGTATGAGCGGGAAAAATGTATATAAGTTTGATACGGATTTAAACATATTATTAGTTGTGATTGGAGAGGAACTTTTGTTTCCATCTGATGTGGCTATAGGAACCGGTGGTAATATCTTCATATCCGACAGGGGTCTTTCTCGGGGTGGAACTATAAACGGTAGAATTGTTCAGTATTCGAGCAGTGGAAAATATATAAAGAAAATTGGAAAAACAGCAGAAAGCTATTATTCTAAGCAGGATGGTGCATTATTAAATCCTTCTGGCATTGCCGCTGATATGCTTGGTACTGTTTATGTGATGGATGCAGGTTAGTATTATTTGAATGGAAATTCTGATGCGCATTTTGGGCA
>DAOWNX010000142.1 GCA_030642335.1 Caldisericota bacterium | reverse complement strand
TAAATGCGGAACTTTTGTGTTTTCCCCCAACTGAGATTTCTTTATCTCAACAAAAGTACCTATCTTAACATTCTTGTTCATTTTGCTATCAGGCCGCACATAAGCAAATGGGCCTATTTTGCAATTATCTCCTACATTAGCCTGCCTTACTACACTATGCTGCACACTTACATTATTTTTAATAACAGAATTAACAATACGCGTATTTGGCCCGATCACGCAATTTTTCCCTATAGTTGTTTTTCCCTGGATTAACACCCCGGGAAGAATTGTCACGTCATTCTCTATTTTTACATCAAAATCAATACATACAGTATCCGTATTTATAATTGTAACACCTGAAAGCATTAATTTATCAAGTATCTCTCCTTGAATAATCTTTGTTGCAATAGAAAGTTCTTTTCTATTGTTAACGCCATACACAGGAAATTCCCTTTCCAACTTTTTTACACTTACTTTTACGCCTTTTTTCTTCAATATCGTAAGTGCATCCGTCAAATAATACTCTTTTTGTAAATTATTGGGAGTAATTTCGTTAATTGCACCAGTAAGATATTTTTTTGCAAATACATATATTCCTGTATTGATCTCGTTTATTTTTTTCTCTTCCTCTGTTGCGTCTTTTTCTTCAACGATCTTGACAAAATCAGTCTTACACCTGATTATTCTGCCAAAACCAATCGGATTATCAGATAAAGCAGTAAGCAATGCTACACCGCTCTCAGTGTCTTTATAAAAAGCAAGAAGTTCTTTAAGATCAGAGGGTTTTATCAAAGGATTATCTCCTGTGACGATGAGCACTGGTGTCTCGTCTGAAATATTGTCAGATGCAATAAGTGCTTGTCTTACTGCATCTCCTGTCCCGAGAGGGACTTTTTGGTAAACCAATTCAACATTAGAAAAAGCATTTTTATCTATTTTCTCGGAAATTACTACAATAACTTTGTCAGATATCCCCTTTGTGGCATTTATCACGTATTGCACCATAGGTCGCCCGCAAATTGGGTGCATCACTTTCGGAAGAGATGAATGCATCCTCTTTCCTACTCCAGCAGCTAAAACAATACATATATTTTTCATCGTTCACAACTCCTTATTATCAGGGCATAAATCTTGTTTAAACAACAAAACCATCCCACTGCCATATTTTTTATAGTCAACATCCTTTTCTTTTCACTATCAATAACACACAAGTAGTACTTTTTACCTAACGAGACAGATTATGGCAACAATTTAGCAAGTTTCTTTGTATTTGCGTAATACTCCAAGCGCGTAATTTATATCACTCTCAGTATGGTCAGCACAAATTTGGAATCGTATCTCCTGATTTCCCTTCGGAACTACAGGAAAATTAAGCCCAGTTGCTAAAATGCCGTTATCTTTCAAATATCCAACAAGCTCTGTAGTTTTCTCAGTATCCCTCACCATAAGAGGTACAACAGGATGCTCTCCTTTTATTACCTCATATCCCATATTTATTAAGCCGGATTCAAACCGTTCTGTCATGGCATGCAGATGTTTTAGCATTGCCCTTCCCTTGTCGCTATCCAATATTTCTAATGAAGTAAGTGCAGCGCTTGCCTCTGGTGGAGTAATAGGATTAGAATAAATATAAAATGGAGCAGTTTCACGTAAAAACCCTATTACCTCTACACTGCTTACCACGTATCCACCATTTACTCCGAGAGCTTTGCCAAGGGTCGCAACTAACACATCAATTCTATCTTCATGTGTATATTCCGTTGTTCCTCTCCCTGTTTCTCCAATAGCACCAACACCATGTGAATCATCAACAAGTGTAAGAATCCCTTCTTCGAAACTAGAATTGTATTTTTCAGCTAAATCTGCTATTTCTTTAAGCGGAGCATGATCTCCCCTCATACTAAAGATACCATCAGTTACAATTATAACCCGCTTGCAATTACCAACTGAGCTCTCTAAAACGGACGCCAGGCCATCCATATCATTGTGCTTATATATCTTTTTATCACGCGGCCTGGATAATTTTATAGCATTAATAATACAATTATGATTCAATTCATCGCTTATCACAATAGTATCTTGCGTAATCATAGGTGCTAATATACCTACCACTGCCGAATATGCAGAACTAAAGATCATAGCTGCTTTTCTACCATGAAATTCAGCAAGTTTTTTCTCCAGCGCTATATGAGGAGTATAAGTACCACTTATAAATCTTACAGCACCAGGTCCAGCCCCAAATTCCTTTGCAGTTTTTTCCTCAGCTTCTATTACCTCTCTTCTTAAAGACATCCCGAGATAGTTATTTGCGTTCATCCTCAAAAATTCTTTTTCACCATAACCTTGTATAAAATATCTAGGACCTTTGTCCCTTTGTGCCGGTTTTATACCAGTTATTACCGTCTCATTCCCTTTAAGTATTTTTTTATCTTCCAACTCTTTTAAATGAGTCGATAACATCTCTTTAATTTTATCAAGTGGCATTATTCCACCTCCCTGTTATATTTTAATTGCTAACTTATTTGACAGCTTATCAAGCATGTCCTTTGTCATAGAAGCAAGATTATATTCTGGTTTCCATCCCCACTCTTCTTTAGCAGCACTGTCGTCCATTTTGTTAGGCCAAGAATCAGCAATTGCCTGCCTCATTGGGTCAATGTTATATTCCATAACAAAATCCGGGATATATTTTTTAATTTCATTTGCAATATCCTTAGGAGCAAAACTCATTGCCGTCACATTAAAAGCATTTCTATGCACTAATTTCTCAGGATCTGCCTCCATAATATCAATTGCTGCTTTTATCGTGTCTGGCATATACATCATATCCATATATGTATCGGGCTTCAAATAACACATATACCTTCTATGCTTAAGAGCTTCATAAAAGATTTCAACAGAATAATCAGTGGTTCCCCCACCGGGTAATGTTATATAAGAAATGATACCGGGAAAACGC
>DAOWNX010000111.1 GCA_030642335.1 Caldisericota bacterium | reverse complement strand
TAATATAGATCAACATCTTTTTGAGTCAAGAAAATAGGATGGCAGGAGAACTCATTAAATAACTTAGTTTCAATAAATTTTCTCTCCTTCACATTAAGCTTTTCGTAGGAAATGCCAGGCCATCCAACCCAAATACTGTTACGAGAATTGTGAAAAGAGCCAAGTCCTGTAGCTAATCCACCAGTACTAGGGTGGAAACTCAAATCATTTTTTCTTTTCACGACTGTAACTGGCAATCTATTTGAGACAATTATTAACCTTTCCATAAGATTCTACTTCCCTTTATTTTTTGTTTTAGACAATTAGTGGTGTATAATGTATTTTGGCTATACGAAGTTTGCGGTAGTAGTAAATTGTGCGATTTTTTTTCTTCATTACTTCCTCCTTTTTCATTTCCTTATCCTATTCTCTTAATAGAAATTTTTATTTTTACCGGTTTCATTGTTTGATTGTAGTATATATTTCTGTAATGTCAAAAAATATACAATATAGAATGACTTTTTTAATATCTGCGCGTTTATTCGTTTATTCTTTAGTTTTTTGAAACAATTTGCTTTTGTTGTCAAGGGAGAGATCACTACGCTTGTTTCACTTGTTCATGATGTGCTCTTCTTTTTGTACAACAAGTCTAAGATTAAAGCACTCCTTGTTCGATCAGTTGGGCAATAAACAAAAATCCTACGCAAGTAAACAGATACTTATTAGACGATTAGAGGGCAAAGGTGCACTTCTGGACGAATTTTTACAGTTTTTTTCTTTAAAAATTCAAAGTATATTGGTCTAATTTTATTTATTGTTAGATTTGTCTTGATGCTCATTTCATAAAAATAATGTTCTCCCCTTTTTGGTATAGCTGCAGGTGAAGGTCCTAGAATTTCTATTTCTTTGCCAAATTCTTTTTGAAGAATTTTTTTAAACTTGAGGCCGTTTCCCAGTGTTTCATAGTTCTTTTTTCCCTTAAAAGTAAATATGATGAGATTCTTAAACGGAGGATATGATAATTCTTTTCGTATTAAAAACTCTTCTTCAAAAAACTGTTTGTAATCCATATTTTGGATGGCACTTACAGCGTAATGTTCCGGAAGATACGTTTGTACAATGATTTCTTTCCCGTCCATTTCTCCTGCAACTTCTGATACAACGCGCATGGCATTCATTGCAGCATCAAAAGCAAAGTGGTGCAAAAATATATCAATGCTGATAAATCCAAACAAATCTACATTGTCCAGCAATAAGTGGCTTAACAAAAATTCAGTACCAACAAACACGGTACGTGAATAATTCTTAGAATCCAAAAGTTTTCTTTCAGAAGCCTTACCGCTACTTAGCATTTTTATTACTGCGGTATCTGGAAACAAATCTTTTACTTGCTCGATAAGTTTTTGCACTCCACCTCCAAAATAGTGTATATTCGGACTTTTGCAACGTGGGCAGACATCTAGAAGGTTAGTTGTATATCCGCAGACAGGACATACAAGCTTATTTCTTTCTTTGTCATAATAAAGTGAAGTCTCGCAACCAGGACATTTAATTACATACCCGCACTCCCGACACATTATAAATGTCGAGTAGGCCTTTCGGTTGAGAAGAAGCACTACATTGCCATCTTTGTTTAGTATATTTCTCATCTGTTTTTCAAAAGATCTTGACAACATTTTTCTATTTTTGCATTTGAATTCTTTGCGCATATCCACTATTTGTATGTTTGTTTCTAAGGATTCTTCTTCCTTTTGTCGAATCAATCCTTTTTTGATCAGAAAAAAAATATTGTCTTCCGGCAACACAGATGAGAATATGAGTTTTGTTTTTTCCAGTGAAGCCCTTTTAAGAGCAACAATTAGCGCGTTAAATGGAAGAAAATCACCTTGCTGAAAATATTTAGACGATGCATTTGAAACTACGATGAGTTCAAGTTGCGAAATTTCAATAAATAGAGAAAAAGGTGTAGCAAGGATGACGCGTTTTCCCGTCATATTTACATCCTTTATAAAATTTCTTTTATTCGTTCCCTTCCATACAAAAAGATCATCTCCAAATGCCTCTCTATATTCTTCTTCGACTCTCCGGATAAGAGCAAGCTCCGGGAATATAACTAATGCTTTTCCTTCAGGCGTTATCTCGGTCTGTATCTGTCGAATGATCTGTTTATTTCTTGTCTTTAAACTGATGCCGTTAATAAATTGGGGAACTTGCGTCTGCATATTGGTAGTTCCTTTAATTATTAAAGGGGCTTCTTTTAGAATATTTTCTTTTAGTAAGATTTCTAACGTGGCGCGCCCATATTTTATTCTTTTAACAAGTGTTTTTTCGTCCAATATATGCGTTTTTACTTTTTTTAATCTTTCAACAATTGAAACAGCACTGCGAAATCGTTTCTTTTTTATACTGTCGAGCATTTTTTTTGTTTCTTTTTCACTATGTGTAAGAGTCAAATATTTAGTAGTTTTTCCTGTCTCTACCGAAATACGTCTAACAATATCAATCTGTTCTAAATCTTTTATGTGCTGCAAGGTTGTACGGCCAAAATTTTTTTTAATGGATGACAAAGAACAAAGCTTATTTTCAGCGAGGTAATCAATAAGTTCTTTTTTTATGCCCTTTTCTTTTTGCAAAGATTTGTCAAATTTTTTAAGATCCATTGTAAATTGTATATATTTTTCTAACCGTTTTCCCCCTATGGTTTTTATGTATTGATTGACAAAAAAGTGCAATGGCAAGAGATATTGTGTTGCAGTGAACATAAAGAGATCTCTTATGTTTTTCCCAAATAGCGGTTCTTCAATTATATCTGAAATTTCTTTTACTTTTTGAGTATCGTGAGGAGGAGTTTTTCGTATATCGAATACGAACCCCGAATAAAGTTCATTTTTTCCGGAAAATGGCACTGTAACTCTACTGCCTATTTTAACGGTATTAACCAAAGAACGGGGGATTTTGTAATAGAATAGATCCTTGTTTAGAACAAGTCCATCAATTACGATACCCCCGTACAATGTGCTGTTATCCAATTTTTTTTTGTAATAATTCTACAAGATCAGTTTTCTCCCAGGTAAATTCAGGCTCATTTCTTCCAAAATGCCCGTATGAAGCACTTTTTTGGTAGATTGGTCTGAGAAGGTCAAGCTTTTCAATAATTCCTCTTGGTGAAAGGTCGATAAGCTTTACAATGGTTTTTTCAAGCAATTTATCTTTGACTTTCCCTGTGCCAAATGTATCTATAGTAAATGAAACAGGTTGAACTTCCCCGATAATATAAGCAACCTGAATAAGACATTCCCGCGCAAGCCCAGCTGCAACAATGTTCTTTGCGAGATAACGCATCATATATGTTGCAGATCTATCCACTTTTGTAGGATCCTTTCCCGAAAATGCACCACCTCCGTGAGGTGTCATGCCGCCATATGTATCGACTTCAAGTTTTCGGCCAGTCATTCCAGTATCCGATTGAGGGCCGCCTATGACAAATTTCCCTGTGGGGTTGACATGGAAATGTGTGTTGTCAGTAATAAGATAGCTTGGTATAATAGGCATTGCTATTGCATCTATAATTCTTGAAGAATTGAAGGATGAGCAAAGGTGGGAAGAGGCTTTTGTAACATCTCAAGACAAACTATCAAAATTAGCTAATAAAGTTCGTAAGGATATTAAGGCAGGTCATGTGAAAAAGATAGGATTTGATGAGTTATGAATTCCTACATAACAAAAGATTTTCTTTTTCACTTTCGAAAGCTACCACAAAATATAAAAAAATTGGCTCGCAAAAATTACTGCCTTTGGCAAGAAAATTCCTGTCATCCTAGTTTACAGTTCAAACAAAT
>DAOWNX010000053.1 GCA_030642335.1 Caldisericota bacterium | reverse complement strand
GAAACAAAGTATTGCTCAGCATTAGCTATGCTGCGAAAATCTGCAGAAATACATTCAGAGTACAAAATTTTTAAAGAATAATAAATTACTTCTCCTTGGAGAGGTTGAACATCTTCCTTTTTTTAAACTCTTCCTGTTTTCCTTTATTATACTGGCTCACTGGCCTTAGATAACCAACCACTCGTGAATACACTTCTGCTTTTTGTCTTTTTTCTTCAGGGATAACCTCTCCATTCTCCAAAATAAGGTTACCTTTTTCGTCTTCTTTTATGTTCATTACCAAACACCTCCTTTGTCAATGATTATTTATCTATATTAAATGTAGGTATATCTTTGCTTTTAATATTTTTAGTTTCTCTTTTCCCGGCAATACTAACAAGTTCTTCATCACAATATGGACAATATTTCCATTCGCCTTTAATATATCCGTGCTTAGGGCAAATGCTAAATGTCGGCGTAATTGTAATGTATGGAATCTTATAGTTTGTAAGTATCTTCTTAAAGAAAATTTTAGCTTCCTCCCCGTAATTTAGTGATTCACCTAAGAAAAAGTGTACGACAGTTCCACCGGTATAGAGTGACTGTATTTTTTCTTGCTTTTCTGCTACTTCAAACGGGTCGTCCGTATAATTCACAGGCAGTTGTGTTGAATTGGTATAAAACGGTTCTGCCTTATCTTCTTGTACCTCTTTTTCATTTGCAACGATGATGTCGGGATATTTCTCCTTATCCTTCACTGCAAGGGAATACGAAGTTGACTCTGCTGGTGTTGCCTCAAGATTATACATGTGGCCTGTTTCATCCTGAAATTCTTCCAGCTTATTCCGCATGAAATTCATCACCTTAATTGTAAAAGCAATACCTTCTTCAGTCCCTATGTCCTTTCCCACAAAATTAAGTAATGCCTCGTTCATTCCAATAAGCCCAATAGTAGAAAAATGATTATCCCAATAGTGTCCTGTAACTTTCTTTATGGGTTCAAGATATACGCGTGAATACGGATAAAGTCCATTTTCTGTAAATTCCTCAATTGTTTTTCTCTTTATTTCAAATCCATCTCTTGCAGCGTCCATAATCTCAGCAAGAGATGAGAAAAATTCTTCCTCATCTCTTGATAAATAACCAATTCTTGCCATGTTAATTGTAATTACACCGATACTTCCTGTAAGTGGATTTGCGCCAAACAATCCACCCCCCTTTTTCCTCAACTGCTTTATATCAAGTTTAAGCCGACAACACATACTCCTTGCATCTTCTGGCTTTAAATCAGAATTAATAAAATTAGCACCATATGGTATACCATATTTAGCAGTAGCCTCCCACATTGGTGCAAGTTCAGGATTATCCCAATCAAAATCACTTGTAAAATTAATTGTAGGTATGGGAAATGTAAAAACCCTATGATTCCCATCCCCTTCAATCATTGTCTCCCAGAAAGCTTTGTTAATCATATAAATTTCTTTTTGGAATCCTCCATACGTTTTATCCTGCTCTTTTCCACCAATAACTACTTTTTTATTTGCTAACATAACGTGTGGTTGGATATCGAGAGTAATATTAGAAAATGGGGATTGTCCGCCTGTCCTTGTTGTTTGAGACATATTAAAAATAAATTCCTGTATTTGCTGCTTCACTTCCTTTTGAGTAAGATGGTCATAATAAACAAACGGAGCAAGAAGTGTGTCAAAAGAACTTAAAGCGACAGCCCCCGCAACTTCATTTTGAAGAGTGAAAAGGAAGTTTACAATCTGCCCGAGAATAGAAGAAAAATGTTTCGCTGGCTTTGAATATGGCTTCCCGGGAACGCTACCAAATCCTCTCTTTATCAAATCTTCAAGATCCCAACCGACACAATAGCTTCCGAAGAAAGAGAGATTGTGTATATGCACTGCACCATTCCTGTGCAAGTTTGCAATCTTTTGTGGATAAATTTTACTAAGCCAGTATTCAGCTTCTGCTTTTCCAGCCAAAAATGATTTTAATCCCTGCACAGAATAACCAATATTTGCGTTTTCATGAACTTCCCATGTGCCTTGCTGAAGATACTTTTCAACTGATGCAGGAGTAATATAATTTTTAATTGCTCGCAGCTGCCTTCTATTTTCCCGATATAAAATATACGCCTTTGCAGTTTTGTAATGCCCCCTTCTCATCAATACTTCTTCAACTTTATCCTGTACTTGTTCTATTCGGATTGGCTCTTCCCCTCTCTCATAAATTATTTCAGTAACCACAATATGGGCAAGAAGTTTTACGTCATCTCCAGTTAGCTCTCCTGTAGATTGTCCTGCTCTTCGTATTGCATCAACAATCTTTTCCCTCTTAAAGCTAACTATTCTGCCATCTCTTTTTAATACTTTGTTCATGAAATTTTTCTCCTTTCCCATATGTGTATATTCCTATGTAAAAAAAGCATAAAATAAACTTTAATATATATCAAAGCCTATAACAATAAATTTAAAATGCAACACTTATTTTAAAAATACAAGCTGTGGATAATGTGCATAACTTTTAATTATCAGGAGTAATGAGAACTGCTTCATATTTTTTCGGAAAGTACCGTGCTTATATCAAAGGTAGAACGATTCTTTAAAAAATCTTCACTTCCCCTTATAGCAGCTTCAAAGCTGGTATCTTTTTTTTCATAAAAGACACCAATTGGAATTTTATCACCGCATTCCAGTGATTTATTCAGAGCTGTTGCAAAATTATCTGGAACATAATTCGTTTCCTCCAACTTGTACACACGCTCCATATAATACGAATAAGTATTATTAAATGTTGTGCATGGCTGGATCACATCAACAATAGAAAATCCTTTGTGCATAATCGCCTTCTCAAAAAGATGCTCAAGGTGCCCTGGCTCTCCAGAAAACCCCCTTGCTACAAATGTCGCTCGCGAAACAATCATAAGGCTTATCGGATTAATTGGATTCTCTACATTGCCAAACGGCGTCGACCTTCCCTTAAATCCTCTTGGCGATGTCGGAGTAAACTGCCCTGTAGTAAGACCATATACACTGTTATCATGCACAATCATAGTGATATCCGTATTTCTCCGCGCTGCATGTACAATATGGCTCATACCTTCCGCATATACATCTCCGTCTCCCGCAAAACCTACTACCGTTAAACAAGGATTAGCAATTTTCATTCCTGTTGCAAGCGGAGGTACTCGCCCGTGCAATGGATGGAAAGAATTTAAATCATAGTAATTAGTGATGTAGCCATGACAACCTATGCCAGAAATTAGAACAACATTTTCTTTTTGGAGTTTGCCATTTTCAATATTCCTCTCGATAACTTTTTTAAACGCCGCATATATTGCATAGTTCCCACATCCAGGACACCATTGAATTTTTTTTGTTGTACCTATGTTCATTTCAATGCCTCCTCTATTTTCTCGCGGAGCTCAAATGGATCAAATGGCCTTCCATCATAACGAAGAATTTTATTTTTTATTTCAATGCTTGTTTTTTCTTTAACAAGCCTTGCAAGCTGGGCAGTAGAGTTTTGCTCAACATCTATAATATTTGTTACTGTGTTAAAAACATTTTTAACCTTCTCATAAGGAAACGGGTCAGCTACGATGATCTGCATATATTTTACTGGCAAATCTTGGATTGCTTCAAGGATAGCCCCTTTTGGGGAGCCAAACGATACAATAAGGTTTTTTGATTCAACATTCCCATACATATTAATTGTACGCTCAGAAAGAAAATCACGGTTTATCGTATTCTGCTTTTTTATCCGTTTATTCTTCATCTTTACCACATTATGGGGCAAGCCGGATGAATACCCCTCTTCGGTATGTTCAGTAGAATTTGTATGGTTTACAACTCCTTTTATACCAGGTATTGCAAAAGGAGAAATACCATCATCTGTATCAAGATACCGTTTGTATTCGCCGTCTCCTTGAAAATATTTTGCAGGCAATTTGAACCGCTTGCCAAAAGATATGTTTACAGTTTTACTGCTCTCTGAAATATGTTTGTCAGAAAGGATAAAGACAGGCGTTTGATACCACCAGGCGTACTGAAAAGCTTTTACTGTAAGTTCAAAACATTCATCAATGCTACCAGGAGCAAGTACAATACGGGGAAACTCTCCGTGTCCCGTATGCAATACCTCATTTAAGTCGCTCTGCTCAGTATACGTAGGCACACCTGTAGTAGGCCCTGCTCGCTGAGAATCAAATATCACAACTGGAGTTTCTGTCCCACCCGCAAGACTTATTGCCTCACTCATTAAATCAATACCAGGGCCGGATGTTCCAACCATAGCAGGTACACCAGCATAAGCTGCTCCTATAGCCATCATAATTGCAGAAATTTCATCTTCAGTATGAACAGCAGCAATATGTAACCTCTTTGATTCCCTTGCAAGAAAATGTAAAACAGAACTTGCGGGAGTAATCGGGTACGCCGTATAAATCTTCATGCCGCTGTGTACAGCCCCTAATGCAATTAGTTCGTTTCCTGAAACAATCGGATAAGGAGGTTTAACCCCACACGATAAAGATATTTTAGGAAAATTTTTCTCTTTTGCTAAATCAAAACCGCATTGGGCAAGCTCGATATTTTTCTGTCCTTTTTCTTTAAATTCAGATTTAAGCACTTTTTCTACAAGCGAAAATGGGATATCTGTAATGTAACTGATTACACCAAGCACTATAGACGGCTTCATCACGGGAATACCTTTATGCTCTTTCAAGATTCTGTTGAACGGAACATTTAATCCATCTTCTCCATTAAGAACAACAATTCCATTTTCTTTTAATTTATCCTTATATCGTTCATAGACATCCTGGTGGAAAGAAAATATAATATCTTCACTCCCTGATTGTGAGAAAACTTCCTGTTGCGAGGCATGCACTTCACTGTAATCCTGCCCTCCACGAATCGTCGAGACATAATCATCCATAATAAAAACATGATAGCCGTATAGATTTAGTAGTTTTCCTATGGTAAGTGCCCCACGTTTGATACCTTCACCAGCTTGTCCGCCGAGAAAAATCGTTATTTCTCCCATATACTCCTCCTTTACCATCTTACATAGTATAATAAAAGAAAATTAACAGGCAAGAAAAAATCATAGGAATTATGTTTGAATAACATAAAAATAATGTTATAATTTGACATAATTTTTTTACAAGGGGAATTATAAAAAAGGAGGGACATCATGAAAAAATTTTTAGCAGTAATGCTTGCTACCTTGTTGGTAACTTCATTTATTGGAATAAAAACTTCGTCTGCTATTTCAACTTCAATTCCTAAGCCAACAAATTTTGCCGCTTCTTCATCTGGAACAAATATTTATCTAAGGTGGGACTATTCTTATTCGGGAATTTGGCCATTAAAATTTCTTATTGAGGAATACAACTATAGCACCCACGCATGGGATTATAAAGGATATGTTGCATATCCTACAAAAAAGAAAACATTTACTGGTATGAGCTATGGAAAACATGGTTATCGAATTAGAGCTAAGGAGGATAAACCATGGCCTTATTCCGATGCATACAGTAATTATACCTCCACAAATATTGCTTATGTTCTTACTCAGCCGACAGGACTTACAGCAGCTCTTGATGCGCTTAACGGTCCTCTTTTTTCATCATCTCTAGATGTTACGTTAAACTGGAATCTCGTAGACGGAAACTCAGATTATGTAGATATTTGGCGAGTAATACAGGGAAGTTTCGCATTTCTCCCTCTGAAAACAGTACCCTGGAGCACAACTTCATGGAAAGATACAACGGCACAGCCGAACACAACATATGTTTATTGGATACAAGCAAGAAGGGATGACGGAACTTATGATGATCATTCATCAGGATCTTCCTCCGTCACAGTACTTACTTACCCTGCACCACCAACAAGCTTTACGGCAAATGGTATCGGAAAAACCGTTTACATGACATGGAACCACTCCAAAAAATGTGATGGTTATAAAATTTATGAGCGAGGTACAGGTATGTTCTTAATATGGACACTCGTTAAAACAATAACCAATAACAACACACTCAGCACATCAATCACAGTGCCGGATTACAGAGCGCATACATACCAGGTAATGGCCTATAATGCAAGCGGGGTTTCCACATCAGGTGTAACAAAAACCGCATATGCACTTGCACCACCAACAGGGCTTATAGCAACTGTACTTTCTCCAACTTCTATCAAGCTTGATTGGAACCACCCGGTCGATTCAAACGCAACACAAATTGTGGTAAGTAAAAGTACAAATGGTTTATCTTTCTCCGGGATAGGCACATCTCCTGCAACTGCATCTTATGTAACCGTTACAAGTCTTTCTCCCGAAACACAGTACTGGTTCTTGATTAAGGTAAGGAATGGGTCCAATGAATCAAAATCATCTAACGTTACAAATATTACAACACCCGCAGCAGGTACAGCACCGGCTGCACCAACTTCACTTTTGCTGGCAACAGCTTCCTGTAACGAAGTCTCATTAAGCTGGACTGACAACGCTGACAATGAAGAAAATTATATTATAGAGAGAAAGGAAGCCGGT
>DAOWNX010000010.1 GCA_030642335.1 Caldisericota bacterium | reverse complement strand
GATTACATAGTGAGAAGGAAAACGGTTGTTAAGTATAAAGGAAAATACGTATCTCCATTTGATTTAGAATAAGAGTTTTCTATTTTTTTGTAAATAGTATTGTGCTTCCGGTTGCGCCAATTAGAAACCCTATTGGACATACAATAATTGCCAGAATAAAGAAGACGGGCTCATCTCCCCCCGTACCAATTCTAGTCCAGAAGTCTTCTCCGTAAAAGTGGATAAACAAGCCGTAAATAAAATTATGCAACACTACACTGACGAAAAAACCAGCAACTGAAGCTCCTGTCAGTATTAAAAACTTTTTGAGTTTTCCTCCTATACCGCTCTTTATGGTTAAAATTATTAACGTTATGCCTAATACTAATAGAGCTGTACCGCCGCCGAAGAGAAAAGAAACAAAAACTCCTCTGGGTAATTCTATTTTATTTCCAACCCCGATCATAATTACCATTATGACAAAAAGGCTCACTAATGTCCAAAATACGGTTTTTATCGCAAGAGTTCCTTTTTGACTATTATTAGGCAAACTCATAGTATCACCTCCTTATGTGATAATTTTTAATTCCGTTAAATGCTGTTTTAATAAATTTCCGTTTCTTCGAGAGCTTGTAAGAAACAGGATGCCACTTACCAAGAATGGCCCGCCTGCTACCAACACGGCAAAAATCTTCATGCGCCCTGCTGTAATGAATGCAAACACACCTAGTGCAATAGCAGCAATTGTTACTATTGTGCCGCCAATTTTTTCTTTTCGCCATGCGATGACTATGCCTGTTATTCCAATAACGACCAGCACGCCCAGTATAATTCCTTCAATTCCTGGTGGATTATTACCAGTGGCTGCGTCCATAATTCCTTCACTGACCAATATGAACAGAAAAGTTGCTCCTACAATTATACCTACCCAGCGGGTTATTTGGCGTATTCGTTTTGCTTTATTGTTTGTTATAATTCCCCATCCTCGTTTACTCTATCATAGAATATTTTTGTTGTCAAGTTTTTGATAAGGCAAAAAAGTACATAAATATAGTGAACAATATTATATATAGAAGAATTATCCTTGTTTGTTAATTTATAAGAGAAATGTTAGTAGGTGAATCAAATAAACTTTTTTACCGAGTGGATGATAATTCCTATAACTTTGGCTGGTGTCCTAATTGATTTGTATAAATTTGATTTTTAATTTGACATTGACAAAAAGCTTGTTAAAATAAGAAGTGAATGGAAAATCGTAGCTATTAATTTGCAGTACAACCTAATAAAAAAAGGAGGGGGATAATGTTATTTGGAAAGTTGCTGCAAGTTGATTTATCTAACAAAAGCTTTAACGAGGCAAGAATAGACGAAGATGTCATAAAAAAATTTCTTGGCGCAAAAGGACTTGGAGCGTATCTTCTGTATACAATGCTACCACCACACACAGATCCATTGTCTCCTGCTAATCTTTTAATGTTTCTTAACGGTCCTCTTACCGGGACGCCATTTCCTACATCTGGCAGAACTACGGTAGTTACCAAATCACCGCTTACGGGACTTTTTTTAGATTGTCATGCTGGAGGTTTTTTTGGACCAGAATTAAAAAGGGCAGGTTTTGATGGTATTATATTAAAAGGCCGCAGCGAAAAGCCGGTGTATCTATGGATAAATGACGGCAGTATAGAATTCAGAGATGCAGAGGAAATGTGGGGATTAACTGTCAGCGAAATAATCGATGAAGTGAGAGGGGAAACGGATAATAAAGCCCATATTGCTTCGATTGGTCCGGCAGGAGAGAATTTGGTGAGGATTGCATCAATTGCAATGGACAAAGATAGTGATCCCTGGAGGGCAGGCATAGCGGCAAGAGGAGGCCCGGGTGCAGTTATGGGAAGCAAGAATTTAAAAGCAATAGCTCTAAAGGGCTCCGGGAAAATTGATGTTTATGATGAAGATAAATTTAAAGAGATTTCTACAGAGATGACAAAAAGGATTACTGATAATACATTTGTTCACACAAGAAGAGTATTGGGCACATCATACTGGATAGACCCGATGAATCGGCTGGGCATTCTTCCGACTCGTAATTTTCGAGCAGGATACATAGAGAACGGGTACGGCATATCAGGTTCAAATTTGAGGTATTATGTAAAACGCGATGTGAGCTGTTTTAACTGTCCGATTGTATGCGGAAAGATTGTTGAAATTGATGGGAAAGCAGTAAAAGTTGAATATGAAGATATTGCCCTGCTTGGCAGTGATAACGGAATAAAGGATATTATAGATGTTTCAAAAGCGCTTATTCTTTGTAATGAACTTGGGTTAGATGCTATCTCTACTGGCGGAATTGTTGCATTTGGAATGGAGTGTAAAGAAAAAGGTATACTGGCTGACACTCCTAAATTTGGTGATGCTGAAGGGCAACGAAAACTGATAAAGGATATTGCGTATAGAAATGGGACGGGAGATCTCTTTGCCGAGGGGACAAAGAGAGCCGCTGAAAAGATTGGACAAGGCAGCGAAAAATTTGCTATTCATGTAAAAGGAATGGAGCTTCCCGGCTATGAACCGAGAAGTTCATGGGGAATGGCAATTGCCTATGCAACTTCTGACAGAGGGGGATGCCACCAAAGGGCATGGACAGTACGCCAGGAAATTGACGGAATCTTAAAAAGATTTTCGATTCAAGGGATTGCACAGTTTGTAAAAGACGTACAGGATGAAAGAGCTGCTGCATTTTCAATTGTTTTATGTGATTTTGCTCCTCTTGGCGTCGAAGATTGTTTGGCAGGTTTAAAGTGCAGCATAGGAATTGACCTTACTGAGGAAGAATACATAAGAATAGGTGAGAGAATCTGGAATTTGACAAGATTATTTAATATAAGAGAAGCCGATGTCTCAAGAAAAGATGATACACTACCTCCGCGAATGTTTGAAGAATCTTTACCGATGCCCCCTAATGGAGAGAAAAGGATTTCTTTGTTGAGAGACGCTTTTGATACAATGCTTACGGAGTATTATTTTATCAGGGGGTGGAATGAGAACGGCATACCAACTCAGGAAAAACTTGACGAATTAGGATTAAACAAAATTTAGAGGTGAGAAAAATGAAGTGCAAAATAGGCATTATAGGATTGGGAAATGTGGGGTTGGGGTTAGTGAGGATATTACACAATAAGCGAAAAGCACTAAAAGGAAAGTATGGATTTGATTTTGAGATTACTGCAATTTCAGATTCTGTAAGAGGGTCCGTATATGATGAAAACGGTTTGGATTTAGCAATTATTTTAGACCTTGTTGAGAAAGAAGAAATTTTGGAAAACTACCCTTCTGGAATAAGAAATTTAAATAGTATGAGGACGATCAGAGAAACTAACACAAATCTTATCGTGGAAGCTACACCAACAAATATAAGAACAGGAGAGCCGGGATTAACACACATAAAAACAGCTCTGGCAAACAAAAAAAATGTGGTCACAACAAATAAAGGGCCAATTGCTCTTCATTATCAAGAGTTAAAAAAACTGGCTGATGAAAACGAGGTGTATTTGAGATTTGAGGGAACTGTTTTAAGTGGGACTCCTGCGCTGAACTTAGTTTTAGAATCTTTAGCAGGGTGCGATGTTTCAAGAATCCAGGGTATAGTAAACGGCACCACCAACTTTATACTGACAAAAATGGAAGAAGGAAAGAGCTATGAAGACGCATTAGTTGAGGCACAAAAATTGGGATACGCTGAGACGAATCCTACTGCTGATGTTGAAGGATGGGATGCAGCAGTAAAAATTGTTATAATGGCTGATGTTGTAATGGGAGAAAATATAAACATACAGGATGTTGAGAGAGTAGGAATAACTGGCATAACGCTTAATGATGTTAAAAAAGCAAAAGAAAACAATCATAGGATAAAGCTCATCGCTGAAGTTGAAAAAAAGAATTACATTGTAAAAACAAAAGTATTGCCAAGAGAAGTGCCCCTTACGCATCCTCTTGCAAATGTTATGGGAGTAATAAATGCTCTTACGTTTACAACTGATCATCTGGGAGATGTCACCATAATAGGGCCCGGGGCAGGAAGGATAGAAACAGGACAAGCGCTGTTAGCTGATATCCTTGCACTTAACAGGATACTTCACAAATATTAGATAGGAGAGTGGCACTCATCGTATTTAATTAATAGCATGATGCGTGCCACCTCTTAAAAAGCGTGTCTCGTTTTATTGTTGCTTTAAGAATTTTTAAATATTTTGGAAAAATTTTTAATAAGGGATTTTATCCTTATTCACTTTAATTTCCTTGAGTGTTTTTCATATGCGTGAATAGATTTTGACAAATTTCTTATTTCTGATATTCTTAAATGCAGTGTTTTTTATCGGCATATGCCCATAATGACAAAAGGGGAGGTACTTTATGGATAATAATGCAATTGTTTTTTGTGAAGGAATGTTCGGAGAACTTGACGGGAAAACGGCAAATGGTCTTGTGAGATATTCTGGCATATACAAAATAGTAGGGGTGATAGATAGCACAAAAGCAGGAAAGGACGCAGGGGAATATCTTGATGGCAAAAAAAATGGAATTTTAATTTATAGAAGCATTGATGAAGCACTGTCAAAGATAAAAGAACCTGTTAATTATTTTATCTATGGTATTGCTCCTTCTTCTGCGAGACTTCCAAAGGAACACCGTGCAATTATTTTCGATGCGTTAAGACACCATTTGAATATTGTGAGTGGCTTGATGGATTTCTTTACCGAAGATAGAGCACTTATGAAAGAGGCGCGGGCATACAGTGTAAGAATCTTTGACATTAGGAAGCCTCCTTCAAAGAGAAAGCTTCATATTTTTACAGGAAAAATTTTTGATGTAAAAACTCCTATAGTTTCTGTTTTAGGGACGGATACAGCTATTGGGAAAAGGACTACTGCGATTTATTTGAAAGAGGCACTGAGAGCAAAAGGAATAAATGCTGTTTTTGTTACGACAGGGCAAACAGGTATTGTTCAGGGGGCAAAGTATGGTAGAGCACTGGATGCGATACCAGGGGAATTTATAATAGGAGAAGTAGAGTATGCTGTTGTCCAGGCTTACGAAAACGAACATCCAGACATTATATTGGTTGAAGGGCAAAGTTCTCTTTCTCACCCTGCTTTTCTCAGTTCTTTTGCAATTTTAAAAGGAGCTTATCCTAAGGCAATTATTCTGCAGCATGCGCCGAAAAGGAAAATGTACTGCGATTATCCATTTTTACCTATCCCGGATCTTCAAAAAGAAATTAATCTCATTAAAAAGCTTTCTAAAGCAGGTGTTATCGCTATTACGCTGAACCACGAAAAGATGACAGACGAAGAGTTGGACAGGGCAGTGAAAAGCTATGAAGCAAAGTACCAGTTGCCTACCGCAGATGTTTTAAAACACGGAGCAGATAAGATTATAAAAGCAATTGTGGATACATTTCCTTCACTGTATGCTAAATTGTAAAATTTAAGTTTTTTTCTTGTTATAAATTAAAGAAGGATTTTGCAGCCTCCCGTGTAGGGAGGCTGCTACTTATAAAGATAAACGGGGTTGAAGTCCAGGTGGTGCTGTTAATCCTGAATTATACGAAGGATCAGGCGCGTATATTCCAAATTATTTTGTTCTGCACATGGCTATTGAAAAATTAAGGTTTAATTCCCAATACTGCATTAAATAGACCAGATTCGATTTCACTATGTTCGAGAGGCACGATTCTGACTTGGAATCCAACACTCTTCATATTCTCTAACCATTCTCTGCGACTAAATATTCCATTAATATGCTGATCGTGTTCAATATGAATTGACCCATCTGCTTCTCGCAGCAGATAAGCAAAATCAGTAATATAAGTCGAATCATCGGGATCGGGGTCATAAACCCACTCGAGATAGCGCATACTTCGAATCTGACTGTTATGTCCACCATGAGATGTTTTGGGTGAAAAAGTTTCTTTAAAAGCATCTGGGACTATCAGTACACAGCCTCCATGTTTGCAATGTACGAAAACTGTTTCTAGTGCCATTCTTAAGTCATGTATGGTAAGCATGTACATAATGGCATCATGAATAAATACACCATCAAAGACACGACCCAGGCGGATATCACGCATATCACCAATAATATGTTCACATTCCGGATTTAATTTTTTACTAACCTTTATCATCTCTGGTGAAATATCAACTAAAGTTATTCCGAAATATTTCTTAAGATGAGAGGCGTTATTACCTCCGCCGCTTCCAAGTTCGAGTAAGGTTTTTAGATTCGGACAGCTTTGTAATAAAATGTTTTTGAATATTGTAGCTTCTTCTTCGTAATCTTCTGGAGCTGAGAGCAGATGCCACCAACAAGCTAATTCATGATATAGTTTCAATTTCTTATTATCCATTTTCTATCACTTAAATTTAGATAATCTCCAAACATAATGCGGATATCCTTCCAATTTGACAGTATATTAGAAGTGTTTCGGATATACATTCCTTTTGCACTTTCCATTCCTTACCCCTCCTATTCATTTTCATAAAATACCTTACCATTTTATACTTCGAAATTTTTTAAAGTCAAGAAAATTTTTTAAAGCAGAAAATAAGAACTCTCCCGGAATTAATTAGGAGAGTTCAAATGTAGAAAAGTAAAGCTTATTCTCTTTTATGTTTTATCAATTTGTATAGATTTTTGAATGACCCCATTCAGGTACTTGACAGAGTAAATATTCCTCATATAATTAGTTTAGACTAACATTATTAGTTTAGACTAATAGGAGGGGAAGATGAATGAAAGGGTACTTATTTTGGCAAAAAGAGAAGGAGTTATAAGTTTGAAGAAACTTGTGAGAGAAGCAGGAGTTTCAAAAAATGAGATAATAAAGGCTTTAAATTTCTGGTCTTCTAAAGGAAAACTTTCCTATGTTTCTGAATTAAAATTTAATTCTAATTCTTGCGTATCTTGTATTCTTAGAAATACTTGCAAATTTAAGGAGGTGAAAAAATGGAATACGCATTAAGTGAAAGTCTTGAGGATTATCTCCTGGGGATTTTTGTTGTTAGTAAACAAAATAAAGTAGTAAGATTAAAAGACATTGCAAAGGAAAGACAGGTAAAGCTTCCCTCTGTTGTAAACGCTCTAAAAGAATTAGTAGAAAAAGGATTAATCTCTCATGAGAGGTATAGCTATGTAACTTTCACGGACAAAGGATTGAACGAAGCAAAAAGGCTCTATGACAGACATAAGACAGTTTTTAAATTTCTATATGAGATACTTGGAGTTACTGAATTTATCGCGGAAAAAGATGCGCACAGAATGGAGCATGATTTAACAGCGAGTACGCTTGATCTTCTAACAAAATTTACAGAATTTATGGAAATGTCCTCAAAAATAGGCGAATCTCGCTTCCCTGAACAGTTTAAGTATTTTATGGAAACCGGGAAATTCCCAGAGATTAAGTATGAGGAAGGAGGAGTTATGGAAAAGACAAAAGAAAAACCTCTAAGTGAATTAAAGAGAGGGGAAAGTGGAAAAATTGTGAGAATCAAAAAAGGTATAGGTGCTTTAAAAGGAAAGCTTCTTACTATGGGAGCAGTTCCTGGGACTGTTGTGAAGGTTAAAAAAGTTGCTCCACTTGGAGACCCGATTGATATTTTAATTCTTGGTTACCATCTTTCTTTAAGGAAGGAAGAAGCAGAAAAGATTATTGTGCAGGAGATATGATGCCTCTAATTTTTGGAAAGTCAGGCGAAGAATTTGAAGTAACAACAATCCAAGGAGGAAAAGGGTTTTTAAAGAAACTTATGGAAATGGGGATATATTCTGGGATACGAGTAAGAATTATTTTAAATCCTGGGAATGGACCTATAATTATAGCTCTTTCTGATACAAGGATTGCATTGGGGAAAGGAATGGCAGCAAAAATAATTGTAAGAAAGTTGTCTTAAGGGGTTCAAACTAAAAGGAGGGTTTTTATGACAAATGCATTAATTACAAAAGGTAAAACTATAAATGTTGCTTTGGCCGGTAACCCAAATGCAGGGAAATCCACTATCTTTAATGCGTTGACTGGTGGTCGTGCTCATGTTGGGAATTGGCCAGGCGTAACAGTTGAAAAAAAAGAAGGAAGATTTAAGTACAAGGAGTATGAATTTCTTGTGACAGATCTACCTGGAACTTACAGTTTAACTGCTTATTCAATTGATGAGAGAATTGCAAGAGACTATGTGACAAAAGAAAAGTTGGATGTCGTTGTTTCTGTAACCGATTCCACAAATCTTGAAAGAAATCTCTACTTGCTTGTCTCTTTTCTTGAACTTGGTGTAAATTCTGTTCTTGACTTGAATATGGCAGATATTCTTGAACAGAGAAAAGTCAGAGTGAACACTAAAAAAATGGAAGAATTGCTTGGGACGCCGGTGGTAATGACCTCTGCGACAAAAAAAGCTGGACTTAATGAACTTAAAGAAATGATAATCAGATCCAAAGACAGAAAAATACAACCGCTAAGAATTGATTATGGTAAAGAGATTGAAGAAGCAATAAAGAAAGTCAAAGAGTCCCTCTCGAGCATAAATTCTCCTTATCCCGTAAGATTTCTTTCTATAAAACTTCTTGAAGGGGATATAGAGATAATTAAAGAAGTTAGGGGACTTGGGTATGAAAGGTCTGTAGAGGTTGCAATGCACGAAGGATCAAGACTTGAAATAGGATTTGGTTATGATCTTGAAACAGAAATAATCGAGAGAAGATATGGGTTTATAGAGAGCATTATTCGTCAATGCGTAAGGAGAGTTCCTACAATTGAAGAGAAGCTTACAGTTTCAGATAAAATAGATGGAATTGTTACGAACAAATGGTTGGGTATCCCAATTTTTGCGTTTTTATTATGGACTACATTTCAATTAACTTTTACTGTCGGAGGAATTTTTGCTGATTTCATAGATACTTTTTTTGGATGGCTAGCTGAATCTTCAGCAATTTGGTTTGCATCAATTGGTGTGCCTGGATGGTTATCTTCGCTTGTTGGCGATGGTATTATAAGTGGAGTTGGTGCTGTTTTCGTTTTTTTACCAACCATTCTAATTCTTTTTGCCTTTTTATCTTTTCTTGAAGATGTTGGTTATATGTCACGAGCAGCATTTGTTATGGATAAGGCAATGCATGCAATTGGTCTTCCTGGAAAATCTTTTATTCCTATGATTCTTGGTTTTGGTTGTAATGTTCCTGCAATTATGTCAGCGAGAACAATCTCCTCTGAGAAAGACAGGCTTTTAACAATCTTAATAAATCCTTTTATATCTTGCTCTGCGAGATTGCCTGTTTATGTGATGTTTACCGGTATTTTCTTTAAGTCGAATCAGGGTGTCGTATTATTTACATTATATATGCTTGGAATAGCTGTTGCAGTACTCTCTGCTAAATTATTTAAGTCAACAATACCAAAACTTAAAGGTCCTGTTTCTCCTCTTGTAATGGAACTTCCACCTTATAGAATCCCAACGTTAAAAGGAGTATCGATTCATACATGGGAAAGAGGCAGAGAATTTCTTAAAAAAGCAGGAACTATAATTTTTGCTGGCGTTATTTTAATATGGCTACTTGCAACTTTTCCTATGTCTTCTGAATATGCAAGTGAAACAACCTTAATTGGGCTTATTGGGAAATTTTTTGCTCCACTTTTTAGACCTGCAGGATTTCCATTCTGGCAAGCAGCAGTTGCTCTACTATTTGGGATAATTGCAAAGGAGATAGTTGTTGGGACGTTTGGAACACTTTTTGGCGGAGAAGGAGCTCTCTCTGCTTCTCTTCTGAAATACTTTACACCACTTTCAGCATATTCATTTATGGTGATGAGCCTTCTTTACATTCCATGTATTGCTGCAATTGGTGTAATCTACAGAGAAACGAACAGTTGGAAGTGGACTACTTTTATCACAGCTTACTCACTCGTTATAGGGTGGGTGATGGCAACTGTCGTGTATCAGGTGGGTTCACTCCTTATTTAATTTTTTTTTGTAGAGAATATTAGGCATGCCTAATATCACGAAAGGAGTGCAAGAAAAAGCGATCTCATCTTTTATCCTTAAAGAATCGCAGGGGAATACATCTCCCGAATTAAGTATGGCAGAAAACACTGATAAACACCGTATTGTTACGAATTTATGCTGTTTTTAGTAGTTTTTTAAAATTACATCTTTATAGAGTAACAGTTGAAAATAAGTTTGGCTTAAATAAAGGGTTTCTTTAATATTTGTTGCGGAGTTATAATTAAAGAAACCTGCATTCCTTCGTACCACCTCCAAGAAAGGCTGTTAAATGCAGGATTATTTAATAGCGTTTCTATGCGTTCTATGAGCTAAGATAAGGGTTAATGACATAAATATCCTTTTTCTACAAAATCGTTAAATTTGAGAGGGTTATGAGTGCCTCAGAAGATATGCTATAAATGTAGCGTTTACCAGCTGTTATTGTACATTAGAGAAATTAAAAAGTGACCTCAAAATGTAAGTTTCCCCATACCATAAATGGAAAAAGCTTTCTCAGAGTAAACTCCGCTTTTTATTCGATTGTTTTCTTTTTTACGAATACTACACAATTTTTTAAAGTCAAGTGAAAAATCTCTTTTGTAAATGGAAGGATGTTTCTTTTATGTATTTGTAGCCTTCTCCGATATCAAAGAACAGTTCGACGCTACGAAAAACATCAAGCAGTTCAATGAAGGAAAAGTTCTTCCCGGACAAAGAGTAGAGTTTGTCATCGTTTATTGCTAATATTTAGATACATTAATTTCTTTCATAGTGCCTGTAACGAGAAACACGATTCGTTCACAAATGTTGGTTACTCGGTCAGCGATTCTTTCTAAATTATGAGCTACCCACAGGAGGTAAGTTGCTCGTGTAATTACTCTTGGATCTTCAAGCATAAAGGTTAACAGCTCCCGATAAACCTGATTATAAAGTGCATCTATCTCATCATCTTCATTACAAATTGCACGTGCGACATTCGCATTTCTTTTTATAAATGCATCAATACTCCTTTTTAGCATGTCAGTTGTTTTTTCAGCCATTCTGGGAATATCAATTAATGGCTTAACCAACGGTTCATTCCCATATTTGATAGTAATTTTAGCAATTCCTCCAGCATGATCTCCCATACGTTCCAGGTCGGTGATAATATTTAGGATTATTATAATATCACGTAAATCAGATGCTACAGGCTGCTGTGTAGCAATTAAAGCAATGCACTTTTCCTCAATGTCCCATCGTTTTTTATTAATGAGCGCACCATTAGCTACTATTTTTTTTGCTTCTTCAATATTTTGTGTCTTTAATGCCTCGACAGAGTGATTTATAGCTTTAATAACCATTTCACTCATACTAATCATATCTTGCTCAAGTTCTTTGATATGCGATTGAAAAATTTCTCTTGTCATATTAACCTCCTTTCGTTTTATCCAAAGTTACCGCTAATATAATTTTCGGTAAGTTTTTCTTTTGGTTTGGTAAAGATTTGGTTTGTATCACCAAACTCCACGACTTTTCCTAAATAAAGAAATGCCGTAAAATTTGATATTCGAGCTGCTTGCTGCATATTGTGTGTTACCACAATAATTGTAAATTTTTCTTTTAGTTTTTCTATCAGATTCTCTATTTTAAACGTTGCTGCCGGATCT
>DAOWNX010000110.1 GCA_030642335.1 Caldisericota bacterium | reverse complement strand
TTTGGATTTGTTGAAAGAGGAAAGGACAGTACCATCTATAATTCTGCTATGTACCTCGAAAATCAATCGATAAAATCAGTTCACCGAAAAATATATCTCCCTACCCATGGAATGTTTCAAGAACTCCGATTTATGGGAAGAGGAGAAAAAGTTACCATGTTCAAAACAAGGTATGGCAATTTTTCTATGTTAATTTGTAGAGATTTATTCCACCCATCTCTTCTATTCCTTGCTTATGCACAAAAAACAGACATCGTCTTAGGGATGAGTAGTATGCCTCTACGAGGAGTAACAGGGGAAAAACCTGCCATACAAGAAACGGTAGAAAAAGCAATAGACACCTACACAAATTTCTTTTCCCAGTTCATTGTATTTGTGAACAGAGTAGGCTTTGAAGATGGATTAGGATTTTATGGGGGGTCATTTGTTGGGACTCCATTGGGTAAAAAATTGGCCTTTGCAGGAATATTACAAGAAAAGCTAACTTTTGCGACAATAGACTTAGAGGAAATTTATAAAAAAAGACAACTATTCCCCCTTGTAAGAGAAGAGGATTTAAATATTGTACAGAACAATCTCGGAAGAATTCTGGAGGAAAACTATGGAAAACTTTAGCTTAAATTGCGAACTTGTGAAAAAATTTATTACAAAATTTATCAAAGAAGAAGTACACAGCAACGGATTTAACCGATGTGTTGTAGGATTATCGGGTGGATTAGACTCAGTACTTGTTGCATATCTATCAAAAGAAGCATTGGGAAAAGAGAATGTAAAAGCAATCATTATGCCCTACAAAACCAGCAACCCTGCATCCAAAGAAGATGCACTTACAGCTATAACACACCTTGGCATTTTACATGAAACAATTGATATCACGAAAATTGCAGATGCCTACTTTAAAAAAGAAAAAGAGATGACAAATATTCGAATGGGTAATTTCCTTGCAAGAAGCAGGATGAGTATATTGTTTGATAAATCGCGAGAATTTAAAGCACTTGTAATGGGTACGAGCAACAAAAGCGAATTGATTTTAGGATATAGCACATGGTATGGCGACATGGCTGCAAGCCTTTATCCAATTGGTGACCTGTATAAAACACAAATATTCGAATTTGCGCAATTCATGCAAATACCAAAAAAAATCATAACCAAAAAACCTTCTGCAGATTTATGGCCAGGGCAAACAGATGAAAAAGAACTAGGAGCAAAATACATACAGATTGACTCTATACTAACCCTTTATGTAGATCAACGCAAAACAAAAGATGAAATCATAGCCATGGGCTACGGCCAAAAAATTGTAGAAAGTTTGCTAAATAGAATCAAAAAAACCCAATTTAAAAGGACCTTTCCTCCGGTTGCAAAATTTTCTCCTAGAACTTTTGGATTAGACTTCCTTTACCCGCATGATCTAGGGAAATAACATAAATTCATTTTTTAAAGAAATTGATCTGAAACTTGGAAATTTCCTTTAGTGTAGGAGTATAAACACCAACATGTGTTGTTGAAAGTGCCGCAGCATAGTTTGCAAATTTAAGACTCTTATAAACATCTTTTCCCTTTAGATATGTCTTGAGAAACACTGCATTAAATACATCACCTGCCCCGATACCATCCAGCGCTGTAACAGGTATTCCATCTATGCTATATTTTTTATGTTTTGTATATACCTCGGCTCCTTTTGAACCTTTTTTAATAACTACAATTCCGTTTGCTGCAATTTTATCTTTTACAATTGAGAGAGGAAAATCTTTTATTTCTTGTTCATTCGCAAACACAATGTCTGCGCTTTTAAAAATAGCAATATTGGTCTCTAAAAATCCTTTTACAGACCGCCCTATCCTGAATTGTGGATCAAAAAATATTTTTATGCCTTTCTTTTTTGCCATTTCAATAATTTTCACTACTTCTATCTGCACCTTTTTCTCAGTATTTATCCCGGAAGAAATATACAAATAGTGATATTTATCACTTATTGTTAAAAATTCCGCAGATGATATGTCCGTATACGCACATTTGCTTATTAAAGCAAACGTCACTCTTTTCCCAGCATTGTCCACTAAAGCAAAGATTAAAGATGTAGGACGATTGCTCCGCTTTTTTAGAAAAAGAATTTTATTTTCATTAAATAGGTCGATAAAAAAATCTCCAAAATGATCTTTGGATATAGGTGTAAAATAATATGGATTCCCGTTAATTTTTGAAAATGCTAATACAAAATTTATTCCTGTACCTGCAGGCCTCATACTATATTGTTCGACGATATTATTTTCATCACTTCTCATACTATATTTTCCCTTTAAAACAACATCAAAACAGTTGTCCCCGATAACAAGCATTTTCATTTTGACACTTCCCTCACCTTTTTCACAAATAATGCCACTTTTTCAATATCTTTTCTGCCACTGCTGAAAGGTAAATCCAATGATGTTTTTGCGTCTACTCCTGCAGGATGCACCATTGTTATTGCTTGCTGTACATTCTCCGGAGAAAGCCCACCTCCAAATATCACAGGTATCAAAACCGTTTCAATAATACATTTACTGATCGACCAATCGTGTACCTTGCCTGTTGCCCCGACAAATCCACTCATCTGCTTACTTTCATCTGGTGAGTCAAGCATAATATAATCAACAATTTGGCTAACTGCAGCAGCTTTTTTGATAGATTCTTCTGATTTAACAGGAATAGCATACATAAGTTTAATATTATATCTTTTAAGCATTTGTTTAATATTCTTCAACTTTTCCAAACTCATTTCAGAACATACATGCAAGATATCCATTTTTAATATCGAAACAAATCTTTCTATTTCGGCAATAGCAACTGTATTTAAAATTACACTACTTTTTTTCTGCGCATTTTTTATGGTTGCTATTATTTTTTTTGCTTTTTCAAGTGACACAATACCTTTTTCTCTATCTCCCATTTCACTCACTACAATACCAATGTGGTCAATCCCAAGTTTAGTAAGTGAACACGCATCTTCCTCAGAAATGATTGCATAAATTTGAATAATCATCATTTCCCCATAAATTCTTTAAACCTTTCAAAAGAAAAAGTGTTTATGACATCGTCTTTTGTAAGCCAAGCCCGTCTTGCAACGCCTACGCCATACTGCATATCTTTCATTCCATCAATTGAATGTGCATCAGTTCCTATTTCAAAGTTCAGATTATATATCTCTTTTGCTCTTCTTGCATTTATATCATTCAAATCTAACCGTTGTGGTGAGGCATTAATTTCAACTACAATATTACGTTTTTTTGCCTCTCTAAATACCGAATCTAAATCTACATCATAATTATTTCTCCAGCCAATGATTCCGCCCATAGGATGGGTAATAACTCTCACGCCTCTATGGGACATCGCGTTTATAATACGATTAGTTATCTTTTCCCTTTCCTGATTCATTCCCGAATGAATGCCAGCAAGGCAAATATCGAAGAGATTAAGCTCTTCATCAGAGAAATCAACCTGTCCGTCCGAAAGTATATTTAGTTCTGCACCTAAAAATATTTTGAACGGAGCAAATTTCCTATTTAATTGTTCTATCTCTTTCTTCTCTTCTCTGTAACGTTCAATTGAAAGACCATTTGCAACGCCCAGGGCTCTTGCATGATCTGTCATAACTATATAATTGTAACCGAGCTTAATAGCTTGTTGCGCCATTTCTTCAATACTATTTGTGCCATCTGAATAAAGCGAATGCAAATGAATATCGCCCTTTATATCCGATAGTTCGATAAGTTTCGGCAACTTGCCTTCAATTGCTAATTCTATTTCTCCTCTGTCCTCCCTCATCTCTGGTGGAATCCATTGCAAGCCAATAGATTTGTAAACACTTTCTTCTGTCTTTGAGGCAATACATT
>DAOWNX010000001.1 GCA_030642335.1 Caldisericota bacterium | reverse complement strand
GCTGACGTAGTGGAAGCAATGAGTTCTCACAGGCCTTACAGACCAGCACTTGGCATTGATAAAGCACTGGAAGAAATAGAAAAGAATAAAGGTATTCTTTATGACCTAAAGGTTGTTGATATCTGTGTAAGATTGTTCAAAAAAAGGGGATTTAAGTTTAAAGAGTAAAAATTTTTATCTCCTATACAGATATACAAATTTTTGATTTTCAAGAATTATAAATTTACCGCACATAATTGATTTTAATCTTTCGTTAAAATAAATTGAAAACCATACCCTGAAATACCAATAGATGATAACATTAAAGGGTCGTAAATTTGTTGGAAGCTAAAAAATAACCTAATCAACTTTTTTTGAAAAACTTTTATTTTTCTTCTGCTTATTAACCTTGCCAAATAGACCCAAGAGAAGACTTCGTGCGTTTCTTATATCCCCGGAAAAATTAAACTGAAGCTTGGCTTTTGGCATAACAATCAAAAGACTATGAGGATTTTGTTGCTCAAAACCGTCCTCGTCGTTGTAGCGCCTTCCCTCTTTCAATTGCGTCTTAACCACTGTGGTAGGTTCAATGACAAATGTTCCCGGTGTTTCTTTTAAAATATCTTCAGGCAACATATCAAGGTATCTCTTGTAAAATGTTGTCATAGTGCTTGCAGATGAAAGAAACTGCTTAAATCTTCCTCTGCCTTCCTGTTTTGCCTCTTCAGCGCGTTCCTGTGCCTCTTTTTTATAGATATCCTTTGAAAACTTTGCAACGATAACTCTTTTGTTTGTCACAACAAGATTACAGCTCTCAGATTTAAATAACCCTTTTTTTAATTCTGCATGCGGAATAATTCCCAGTACTCTTTCGTCTTTCATATCGTTTCATTCTTTACTGTTAAAATTTACTTATTGTTAAATGATAACAAATATAAAAGCCGTTTGCAACTCTCAGACGTCTTAAAAAGAAAAATAAATAATATTGACAAAAATAACCAACCCACTATAGTATGTGTAAATACATGTATATATAGTAAAAGGAGTAATAAAATGAAAAATGCTTACGCAAAAGAAAAAAAGTTTTTGGCTGTGTATCTTGTTATAGTTGCATTAGATTTTACTGTACCGTTTCTTTTACCTCACAAAATAACAGGGGCTTATCTCTTCTGGATAATTCTCACTATCATCACAATTCTTTATGGGATCTTTTCAATAGGGAGGCAAGCATGAAAACTTCAGCTGTAGTTTTTGTTTTTGCTATCTGGTTCGTAATTGGTTGCCTGATTTCATACTATGCAAAGAAAAAAAGAGGAAAAGGTGTCGCAGAATATTTTATAGCAAATAGAAAACTGGGCGGTTTTGCCGCTGCAATGACATATAGTGCGACAACATACAGTGCATTTATGATGGTGGGGCTTGTAGGTATGGCCTATGCAGTAGGTATCAGTGCGATGGGTTTTGAATTGACATATCTCATAAGCACAGTGCTTCTTCTTACTTACTTTGCACCAAAATTTTGGGCAATGGGTAAACAATATAATTGTATCACGCCAACGGAACTACTAAGCAAAAGATATAAAAGTAATTTACTCGGAATTATTGTTACAGTTTTCGCTTTGATTATGCTTGTTCCTTACATGTCTGTGCAATTTACGGGGATAGGTTATCTGCTTCAAGGTTTGGCTGGCATACCATACATTGTCGGTATTACAATCGCCTTAATCGTAATCATTACATATACATTCTGGGGAGGCATGAGGTCTGTCGCATGGACAGATGCATTGCAAAGCGTTATCATGATCATAGCATCTATAGTGCTGCTTCTTTATGTAATATTGTCTGGATTTGGGAGTTTTGGAAATTTCTTTGGAACTTTACAAAACAGCCACCCCGAACTGCTTTCTGCAAAAAATATGTCATACCAGAAATTCATTGGCCTTTCAATTCCCTGGATGTTCTTTGCATTAACAAACCCCCAGGTATCCCAGAGAATGTTTTTGCCAAAGGATAAAAAGAGTTTAAAAAATATGGTAATAGGATTTTCTTTTTTTGGTCTTATATATACATTCATCGTGGTAAACCTCGGTCTTGCAGCAAAATGCATATTCCCAAACATCTTAAAAACGGACACAGTTACTATGGAGATTCTAAATCATGTGCCAACTGCTCTTGCTCTCATTGTGTTTATCAGCATTGTCGCCGCTTCCGTATCAACGGTTGACTCTATTATCCTGTCATTAAGCTCTATGTGTACAGTAGATATCTTTGGCAAGATTCCTAAAATCAATAAAGAAAAACAGCTGCCATTCGGTGTATTGATGGTTCCAACAATTGCTATCCTTGCATTCATATTTGCATTAGGAAGGTTTGGTGCGATAGTTGAACTTTCCGTGATGTCATCTGCAGGTCTTCTTGCAACTGCACCGGCTTATATTGGCATATTCTGGAAAAGAGCAACGAAAATAGGGGCTATCACAAGCATTCTTGCCGGAGGAACAACTGTTATAATTTTATATTCTACTAAATATTTTCCTCTCGGTATGTGGCCTGGTGTATGGTGTGCTATTATATCAACTTTAACATTTATACTGGTAAGCCTGGGAACGGATAGATCAAAACAACAATCTAAAAAGGAGGTACTATTAAATGAGTGATAAAGAAAGGAGAAAAGCAATATTAAACCTGCTTCAAAATAAAGCACCTGTTATGTCCGGTACAGAGATCGCCAGAATAATGGGAGTTACAAGACAAATAATTATAAAAGATATTGCCTTGCTACGTGCTGCAGGATATAAAGTAAACGCAACTCCAAAAGGATATGCAATGCAAAAAGAGAGAGGAGTTAAAACTGTCTTTGCTGTAAAACATACAAAAGAATCCATAGAGAAAGAATTGTCACTAATTGTACAAAACGGAGGAAGGATTTTAGATGTTATAGTAGAGCATCCCCTTTACGGAGAGATAAAAGGTAATTTAAATATAGAAACAATTGGAGATGTCAGGCGTTTCCTTGCCAAAATGGAAACTGCCCATGCAAAACCACTTCTTACTCTGTCTAACGGAATACACCTCCACACAGTAGAAGCAGATTCAAAAGAAAGATTGGAAAAAATTAAAAATGCATTAAAAGAAACAGGTTTTCTCGATCTCTAAAGAAAAATGATTTCCCTCTTGACAACCAGTTATCCCATGATATACTTTAAAAGTTAGGTTAACCTAATAAATAGGAGCGATAAAATATGGGCAAAAAAATGACTTTAATACATCTAAATCCTGGAGACAAAGCTAAGGTAATAGGTTTTTCGACAAGTCATGAACGATTTAAAAGCCATGGATTAGGCCCCTGGCATAAAAGAAAACGTGGAATGGGAATGGGCCTTACAAGAAGACTTCAAGAAATGGGTCTTATCCCTGGCAGCGTAATAGAAGTAATACGGAATATGCCTATAGGACCTATAGAAATATCTGTTATGGGCACACACCTTGCAATTGGAAGAAATATTGCTTCACGTATATATGTAGAAAAAATATGAACAAGAAGTTATACACAATTGCACTTGCAGGTAATGCAAATGTAGGAAAAAGTGTAATATTTAATCAACTTACCGGTGGCAATCAAATCATAGGAAACTGGCCCGGCAAAACAGTAGAAAAAGCTGAAGGCCTCATCGAACAAGAAGGAATAAAAATCCATGTTGTTGATCTTCCAGGCATCTATTCCCTCTCAACATATTCTGAAGAAGAAACTGTTTCTCGTGAATTCATTGCAAAAGAAAAGCCAGATGCCGTAATAAATGTGATTGATGCCTCAAGTCTTGAAAGAAATTTATTTTTTACCCTTCAGCTTATTGAACTGGAATCCCCGCTTATTGTTGCATTAAACCAGTATGACATCGTAGAAAACAAAGGGTTAAGTATTGATTTTGAAAAGCTTTCCAGCCTGCTTGGCGTACCCGTAGTTCCAACTATTGCAGTACGGAACAAGGGACTGAAAGAACTTTTTAAGAAATCAAAAGAAGTCATCAAAAATACAAAGAAGGTAAAACCCATTTTATATGGAAAGGAAGTAGAGGAAAAAATCAACATCCTTGCCTCAACAATAGAAAAAGAAGTAGATACCTTTTATCCGCCACGCTTTATAGCAATAAAATTACTTGAAAATGACGCCTCGATAAAAACAATGGTAAAAAATCCCGATATTATTGCACTTGCAGAAAAACTTAAAAAAGACCTTACCAAGATACACGGCGAGTCACCAGAAACAGTAATTATTTCCGAGCGGTATACAATAGCATCACGTATCGCAGGACAAGTAACAAAGAAAAAAGGCAAGACAAAAATAAACATCGGGGACAATATAGATAAAATTGCTCTAAACAAAATAACGGGATACATTATACTCCTTGGACTTATGCTTTTAATCTTCTATGGGGTATTTAAATTTGGAAGCTATTTTTCAGAGTTACTCGGCACCTCTTTCGAATTACTCAAACCAATCTTTATACAACTGCCACTCCCTCTTTTTGTAAACAGATTACTCTGGAATGGTCTTATGATGGGAATTATTGCTGGAATAGCCATTGTACTACCATATATTGTGCCCTTTTACTTAATTCTTGCATTCCTTGAAGATAGTGGTTATCTTGCGCGTATTGCATTTCTCACGGACAATGTAATGCATAAATTAGGGCTACATGGAAAAGCATTTATGCCGCTTATCGAAGGGTTTGGATGCACCGTACCGGCAGTACTTGGAACACGTATCATGGAAAGAGACAGAGATAGATTTATTGCCGCAATACTTGCCACACTTGTACCTTGTTCTGCAAGAACTGTCATCTTACTAGGGCTTGTTGCTGCATTTTTAGGCCCCATCTATGCAATAATAATATACGCTTTAACTTTTATATTAATGTACATTTTGGGAAGATTATTAAACAGATACATAAAAGGTTCTCCAACAGGATTGGTTATGGAAATGCCTCGTTACAGGAAACCTGTTGCAAAAATTATTCTGAGGCAAACCTGGGTAAGGCTAAAAGATTTTGTGTACTTTGCATTCCCAATCATCATAGTGGCAAATATAGTAATGGAAGTATTTACTGAACTAAACTGGATTGTTCCCATTGCAAATTTTTTTAAGCCCATTATGACAAATTGGTTGGGCCTTCCGCCGCTTGCCGGGCTTACATTTCTATTCGGTATTTTGCGAAAAGAACTCACACTTATTATGCTATCCACTCTATACCACACAGTAAATTTTGCAGAAATACTTACCCCGAGACAGATATTCATATTTGGTTTTGTCACAATGATTTATATCCCCTGTATTGCGACAATTGCTGTCTTCAAAAGAGAATTTGGGTGGAAAAGAGCAACGGTAGTAACAATTGGTGAGTTTCTTGGTGCAATTGTTCTCGGCGGCATTTTAAACCAGGTTTTGAGAATATTTATGCCATGAAACCCACTAAAAGCATAGAAGATTATTTAGAAGCAATTTACATACTTTCTCTAAAAGGAAAAGACATAAGAATGAAAGATATAGCACAGCTTGCCTCAGTAAAACTCCCCTCAGCAACTGAAGCCATTAATAAATTAATCAAAAATGGTTATGTCGAGCATTCCCCATACAGCGATGTTACATTAACTAAAAAAGGAGAAAAAATTGGGAAAGAAATATGGAACAAACACCAAATTCTTTACAAGTTCTTAAAAGAAGTTCTTGGAATTTCGCAGGATAAAGCCTTTAGAGAAGCGTGTCTTATAGAGCACTTCATCTCAGACGAAACAAGAGAAAAATTAAAAAAGTTCATCAAAAAAACTCTATCTTAACTTTAAAAAATCTTTCACTCATTTATTTGTACGCCTTTCCGCTTATTTTATATATTGCTAAAATTATAAAAATAGATTAAAATAAATCATGCTAAATAAAATAGGGGTAATTTCAGACCTGCACGGTTCTTTAAAAGATACAAAAAATGTGCTAGAAATACTTGAAGGCACCACAGATTTTTTAATATGTGCAGGAGATATATTATATCACGGGCCACGAAACCGTATTCCGGAAAACTACAACCCGGAGAAAGTTGCAGAACTAATTAATAAGTTTCCAAAAAGAATTATTTTTGCAAGAGGAAACTGCGATGCAGAAGTAGACCAGATGCTTATTAAATACCCAATATTACAAGATATTTCCTTTGTATTCATAGAAAAAGTACATATCGCTATAACACATGGACATAAAATACCAAACAATAATTTTGATCAATTTGGTATCGACAATAAAATTAACATACTCGTCACAGGACACACACATATTCCTCTTATAAAAAACTTTGCCTGGGGAATACACTTAAACCCGGGTTCTGTTGCACTACCGAAAAACAGATTTAACAAAAGTTATGCCATAATCAACATAGAAAACGGCAAATTCAATGCCGAAATAAAGGAGATGAAATGATTATTTCAATAGCAAATCAAAAAAGCGGCGGTGGTAAAAAAACGACCTCAATTAACCTCAGTTCAGGACTCGCAAGAGAAGGATTCAAAACACTTCTTTTGGACTGCGATCCACAGTGCAACAGTACCTCTGCTTTCTTTTCTTCAGAAGACACACAAAATTCCATATTCTCTCTTTTTTTAAAAAACGATATCGAATCAGAAGCACTTATAAGAGAGACAAAAGTGCCTAATTTATTCTCCATCCCTTCTTCTATTCACCTCGCAAAGGTAGAAAGAAGTCTTACGGCAGAAATTGATGCGCCCCTGAAACTAAAAAAGAGTCTACATAAGTTTGAAAAGAATTTTGATTTTATCATCATCGATACTCCCCCTTCATTGGGACTTCTCACAGTAAACGCATTAATTGCATCAGACAACGTGTTGATTCCCATTACACCATCTCCCTGGTCTATAGAGGGTGTGCAAGATTTCATGGACACGTTCAAAAGTGTAAAAGAAACATTTAACGAAGAACTCAAATTGCTAGGGGTGTTAATCACTATGTACGATCCAAGAACTCTCCTTGCTAAAGAATCCCTGGAGCAAATAAAAAATATATTTGGCACACTTATTTTTAATGAAATCATCCACCGTAGCGTTCGGCTTGAAGAAAGTCCGGCTTACAAAGAGGATATTTTTTCGTTTGCCCCGTCATCAACAGGAGCAGAGTCGTACAAAAAAATAGTAAAGGAGGTAGTTAGCCGTGCCAAAGAATAAAAGAGGATTGCCAAATAACTTTAAAGTCCGCTACACAAGCAACTACATAGAAGAGCTTTCAAATGAAAAAATCCTCTCCAGAGTGATGGATATCGAAACAAATAAAATAAAACCTGACGCCGAACAACCAAGAAAACTTTTTAATAAAGATTCCTTAAAGGAACTTGCTAGCAGTATAAAAGAAAAAGGGGTGCTTGAGCCGATACTTGTATATAAAAACAACGGTCAGTACATTATCATTTCAGGAGAAAGACGATGGAAAGCATCCATTTTAGCGGGGAAGAAAACAGTTCCCGTTATAGAATTAAAGCTTTCCAACAAAAGAGAAATACGAGAAATTCAGATTATAGAAAACCTTCAGCGCGAAGACATCACTCCTATTGAACGGGCAAAGGTTATTAATGAATATCTTTCTCCGTTTGCAGAAGGAAAGAAAATAAAAACATTGCTCATAAATTACAGGATGAAAAGAAATACGCCAAAAAAATTTGCGCACACAGTGAGCGCACTGTGTAAAATGACAGGAAAAAACCCGATTACATTTATAAGATGGCTTTCACTTCTTGAACTCCCGGAAGACCTTCAAAAAAAGGTAGACAGTCCGAACTCTCCCATTACATCACGCCACATTGAACATCTACTGAAATTAGAAGATTTTCAAACAATGAGAAAGGTAGCACAACTCATAGAAAAAGAAAGGCTCAGCTCGGAAGAAACAAAAAATATAATAACTGGAATTGGGAAGAAAAGCAAGAGAGACCCGCTACATATTGTTTTTCAAAGAATAGAAAGTTTATCAAAGAAAAAATTAAACAAGTGGGACAAAAAGGAAAAAACAAAGGTTAAAAAAGACCTGACCCAATTAAAAAAATTGATTGAAGAACTTCTTGAGAAGTTAGAAGGATAATTCGTAGCAATTAATTATTCTCACTAAGAAGCAGCTCAGAAAGATGTGCTATGTCTTTCACGCGCATAAAATTCCCTTTGAGTGGTATTTCTCCTACAATAATCATAGAAATTTTTGACAGGTTTGCTGGTTCTACATCATAAATACTATCACCCACAAGAATGACTTCATCTTTATTTAAACCAAACTCCTTTAAAATATAAAGGATTGCAGCATTCCCGGGTTTTGTCATCCCCATTTCACGGGTAATTACCATATCAAAATCTATTCTGTACTTTCTTGCAATGTAACGGACATTCCGTAAAAGATTATTTGTTAGAAGGACTCTTTTTATTCCTTTTCTTTTGAGCTCTCCAAGCAGCTCTTGTACCCCGCCTTTTAACTTGCCTTTTCTGGTTGCTTCTTCTTCAATTGTTTTTAGCATATGCATCTTTTCTATTTTCGTCTTATCTGGCAACTTTTCTATATAAGAAAGAATTCCCTCCCCTTCAGGCACTTCAAGAATCTGTTTTATCTTAGCCCAATCATATGGCGCATCAAAGAGCGTTCCATCCAAATCAAAAATAATGCAACGAATTGCTTCTCTTTTTTTTCTCTTCATACCTACAATTCTAACAGATTGACATAAAAATAAAAAAGCAGTAGAATTTAAATGATGGAGGTAATAAATGAAAAAAATTGTTGCATTGATCTTTAGTGTGTTTGTTTTACTGTTAGCGATGCAGGGTTGTAAAACTGAACAGAAAAATCTTATACTAAACAATGCATCAGTCAATGAAGACGGCACTGTGCATGTCGAAGGAGAAGCAATAGCATTTGAAGGAACCGTAAATATAGAAGTAACGGACAGTGAAGGTAATATCTGTTTTGCTGGTTTTACAACTACGGATGCAAAAGAACCATCAGAATACGGTACATTCAAAAAGGATATAGTTCTATCTCTTTTCCCCCAATCAGATCAGATTACGTTAAAATGTTTCCTTATCTCAGCCAAAGATGGTACAACTCTAGAAAAAGAGGAAAAAACCCTTTCCTACAATATAGAGTATCAATTAGCAAATATCTACCTTTCAAACAGTGTAAAAAATCCGGAAATGATAGATTGCGAAAAGGTATATTCTCTTGAGAGAAGAATAAAGAAAGAAAGTGAAACTACAGCTATTGACGCACTACAATTCTTAATCAATGGGCCAACTGAAAAAGAAAAAGAATTGGGATATCTGGACTCGCTAATCCCACAAAGCACAAGTATAAATTACGTAAAAATAGAAGGCGAAAGTGTAGTTGTAGATTTTGGAGAAGAATTTCTCAGTATAACTGGTGGCTCGTGCAAAGTACAAACTATACGCGCTGAGATAGAACAAACAGTAAAACAATTTTACCCGGATTACAATATAATCATCTCAGCAAATGGAAACATAGAGGAAGTGTTGCAACCTTAAATGTTCCATGTGGAACAAAAAAACATTCTTATATAAACTTACAACCAGATCGTATAATCCTTTTGAGAAGGTTCAATATCTTTCTTAATTTTCTCTTTTATTTCGTCTAATGAATCAAGAAAAATCTCTATAAAATTTTAAAAAAACAGAGCCCGTCACAAAAACCGGGCTCTGTACTATGCTTTAATTTATATTTTCTACTTTGTTACTGTTCCAATTGCTCTATCAAGTACATCCAATCCTTCGTTTAGCTGTTCGTCAGTAATCACAAGAGGGATAAGGAAACGGATAACGTTACCATGAATCCCCGCTCCTGCAAGAATTAATCCATTTTTCATTGCTTCCTGGATTACAGCTTTTGCGGTATCGCTATCTGGCTCCCACGTATCTCTATCTTTAATAAACTCTATTGCCCTGAGTGCCCCAATGCCTCTTGTTTCTCCTATTGCTGGATATTTCCCCTTCACTTCATTAAATCGTTTTTTAATAATATCTCCAAGGTATACTGCCCTATCCAGCAAATGCTCTTCCTCAATAACATTTATCACCTCAATCCCTGCCCTGCAAGCTAGTGGATTTCCACCAAATGTGCTTCCAATAGAACTACCCGGTAAACTATCAAAATATTTTTTATTTCCAACAACTGCTGACAAAGGAAGCCCTGCTGCAATAGACTTACCTAAAGAAATGAGGTCCGGAACAACATTCCAATTTTGTATGGCAAAAAGCTTTCCCGATCTTCCATATCCACTCTGCACTTCATCTGCAATAAACATAATGCCGTACTTTTCAGTTACTCGCTGTATTTCTTCTAAGAATCCTTCGGGCGGAATATTGAAACCGCCTTCTCCCTGAATTGGTTCAATGACAACTGCTGCAATATTTTCTGGGCATACATGGTCTTCTAGAATTTGCTCAAAATCACTGATCTTCAGTTTATTCACATGTGGATTTGGAAAAGGTAATCTGTAAACCTCTGACGCAAAGGGACCATAAATATACTTGTATGGCATTGCTCTGTGAGTCATCGTCATTGTCAGAAGAGTTCTGCCATGGAAAGCGTAATCAAAAACAACAATTCCTTTTCTTTTTGTTGCGCCTTTAGCAATCTTCACTGCATTTTCAACGGCTTCTGCCCCACTATTAAAGAATCCGACTTGCTTTTCAAAGTCTCCCGGAGCTCGCTCCGCAATCATCTTTGCAAGATCCACAAACGGTTCATACGGTACCGCTGTAAAATCAGTGTGGAGATATTTTTCCGCCTGATCTTTAACGGCATTTACAACTTTTTCGGGTGTATGCCCGACAGCAAGACATCCCCATCCACCAGTAAAATCAATAAACTTATTGCCATCTACATCCTCTATGACAGCCCCATGACCCCTATTTGCATAAAATGATGCCAGAGAACCCATGGGGGAAGCAACATATTTTACTCTTCTCTCTTCAATAATTCTGCTCTTTGGACCGGGAATTTCAGTTTTGATTAAAATGCTGCCCATCTTTTCATCTCCTTTTATATTCTTTTTTAAATTAAATTCCACTCAAGATTATCAAAAGGCACAATAAAGTCAACACCTATATAAAATTTTTTTTAACATACCTCTTTACAATAATATAATACCAATAATACTTGGAAAAAATAGCATTTCTTATTACAATTCACTAAGAAATGGAGGTGTAAAAATGGAAATAAAAAAAATAGATGACATAGCAAAAATAGTAGAAGGAAGGTCTAAAAAAAGAGTAGCAATAGCATTTGGGGAAGATGCCCACAGCTTGGAAGTAGCCGAAAGAGGCATAAAAGAAGGGCTATTTAATGTAATAAACTTTGCAAGAAAAAACAAAGTAGAAGAAACAGCACAAAAAAACAATATTGATACATCTCTTATGGAAATTGTTAATGTAGAAGACGATGACAAAGCAATAAAACTTGCCGTTAAAGCCGTTAGGGAAGAAAGAGCAGATATTTTAATGAAGGGAATTGTAAGCTCTTCAAAATATCTCAAGGGAATACTAAATAAGGAATACGGGCTTTTGCCAGAGGGAAAATTACTCTCCAATGCAGCTTTTATTGAAGTACCCACTTACCACAAACTTCTTATTGTGTCTGATCCTGGGGTTATTATTAAGCCAACTTTAGAAATGAAAATTCAGCAGATAAAATACTGCGTAGACGTTGCAATGAAAATCGGGATAAAAAACCCGAAAGTTGCTATACTATCCGCAGCAGAAACAGTAAATCCAAAGATGGAATCCACAATAGACGCTGCAATTATCACTCAAATGAACAGACGTGGGCAGATTAAAAACTGTATTGTTGATGGACCATTAGCAATGGATCTTGCTGTATCGAAAGAAGCAGTTGAAATTAAAAAGGTAGACTCTAAAGTTGCAGGAGATGCAGACATCCTCATATTCCCAAATATAGAAACAGGAAATGTTTTCTACAAATGCGCTACAAAGCTCCTTAATGCAAAAACAGCTGCCGTTTTACTTGGGACAACAGCGCCATGTATTCTACCATCCAGAGGAGATACCGTAGAAATAAAATTCTATTCGCTCCTTGTTGCTTCAGCAATGGCTGGAGAGAATAAATGAAAATTCTTGTCATAAATCCGGGCTCTACATCCACAAAAATAAGTATATTTGATAACGGAAAAGAAGTTTTCAAAGAAAAACTCGATCACCAAAAAGAAGAAATTGCCAAATTCTCCCATATACCAGGCCAGTTTGAATTCAGAAAAAAAATTGTCTTAAACGCGATTAAAAAAGCTGGACTTAGCTTAAATGATTTTGATGCAATTGGTGCAAGAGGAGGTAATATGCACCCCCTTGAATCAGGTACATACAAAGTAAATGAAAAAATGATTGAAGACCTTATGAGCTTACAATACGGAGAACATGCATCAAATCTTGGAGCACCACTTGCTTATACGCTTGCGAACGAAGCAGGAATCCCCTCATTCATTGTTGATCCTGTTATTGTAGATGAAATGCAACCTGTTGCGAAAGTTACCGGACTTAAAAACATTAAAAGAAAAGCAAAAGATCATCCACTAAATCAAAAAGCCGCAGCAAGAGAGGCAGCAAAAAAATTAGGTATCACGTATAACGAAGGAAATTTTATCGTAACACACTTGGGCGGTGGCATATCCGTTGCGTCACATAGGAAGGGAAGAATAATTGATGTAAACGATGCCTTAAACGGTGATGGGCCATTTTCACCAGAACGTGCAGGAGACCTGCCAAATATTGCAGTTGTTGATATGTGTTTCTCAGGAAAATATACAAAAGAAGAAATCAAAAAATTCCTTGCCGGGAAAGGCGGGCTTGTTTCTCACCTTGGGACAAATTCATTAATAGAAGTAGAAAAAATGATCACCGATGGCAACAAATATGCAAAAATGATATTTGATGCTATGGTCTACCAGATTGCAAAAGAAATAGGGAAACACGCCGCAGCAATGAAGGGAGAAGTAGATGCAATTGTTCTAACGGGTGGACTGGCTAACTCAGAGGATCTTACAAAAAGCATAAAAGAATATGTAACCTTTATTGCTCCTCTGTTTGTCTATCCCGGCGAGCATGAAATGGAAGCAATTGCACGAGGAGTTAGAAGAGTGTTAGAAAACAAGGAAAAAGCAAAAGAATATAGTTAGAATATTACTAAATAACAGCTTGCTTTCAAAGAAGATTTCAAAAACTTAAAAAATACTTCGTTATTGATAGAAAAATCACTTGTCCCTTATTTCATTTATAAAAAAGGTACAGATTAAAAAAACAACAGGGTATTTCTATAATTTCAAACGAACACAATTCATCAAATCTTGTCTTTATCCTACAATAAACTCAAAAGTATTTCCTATGTTACAAAGCAAAGAACATTACTTAAGAATTCATCGAGACAATCTCTAACTAAAAATAATACAAAAAATATTTAAAAATTCTCTCAAAAAATGTGGAAAATTTTCCGGCTTATGGATCTACATATATGAGAGGCAAATTTTTGATAGGAGGTACAAGATGAATGCAGAAAAGGTAGTCATTACGAACAAACCTCCAGGCGAGTGTGGCAACCCACGTCTTAATAAACAAGTATTATTTTAAGAAAAATTTTACTTAAAGGAGATGATAAAATATGAATGTGGAAAAGGGATGAACAAAAGGAAAATGAAAGATTAACAGGTTCAGTACAAAAAGAAAAATTAAAGGAAACGTTTATGAGAGTATTTGTAAAAATAAAGGTAAGAAACAGAAAAAATGCCTGAAAAGATTTGCTAAAAAATAAAATTAAAATGAGGAGGTTGCAATGAAAAAAAGAATTTTAGTTATTTTGACTGCATGCATCTTTATTATGGTATTGTTTGTAGGAAAAAGTGTTGCTTATTCACCAAATGGAAGTCCAGAACAACTTGTTAACGAACTATTCCGGGAACGGACGTATCTTGCAAGCAGCAAGGATATGGATGAATTCAGAACAAGAGAAAAGGGGAACGAGAGTTTGCTCTCCAACGTTTTTACAAATCCGAGATTAGGAAAACAGTCTACAGCCGAACTAAGAAAGTGGATATATGGAGCAGCAGAAGGTTTTGGAAAGTTCAATATTGTAAAGCTTATCCCGCTTATAAGAGTATATAGAATCGATGAAAAAGACGATACAGCAGTTGCATACGTTGAGCAGTTTTTTATGTATAAGGTAAAACCCGATAAAAATGCAAAGCGAACGACCCGCTATATTCCACAAGATTGGGCTGTTCCTGTTGATAAAAACGGCGCCTGGACTGCTGCGACGGAAGATTATTATACTGTAATAATAAAAAAAGGTAAAGGTGGTTGGAAGATAGAAAAACTGATCAACGCAGATGCTGGAGGGACGGAATATACCCTTAAAATAGGTCTATTGTTTGCAGGCTGTGGAATTAAAGGATTTCCAAACCCGCCGACAGAACAACTGCCATTACCAGAAGAGATAAATGAGGAGCTTACAAAATCAAGTATGGGGTATAATGATAAGCACATTCCCGAAAAGTCCACTGTACAAAGTCCTTATAAAAGACCTACGGCAAATTATGCAGATGACCACTGGAATGATAACAGTAGTCCTAACAGTGCAGGCTATCTTACATTTCCAAGCAATTGCGCAAACTTTGTATCACAATGCCTCTATGAGGGAGGGAGGTAGAATATGGATTGGGATAATAATGGAGAGCCAGAAATAGTAGACGATAATCTTCATACTTATACTTCACAAGAATGGCATATCGTAAAAGGAACTCTAAACTCTTCCTATAGCTGGTGCAGAGCTGATAATATGGATTATTATATTGGACATAATTTAGATTATAAAAATGGCATTACTATCTCTCCGTGTGGCAAAATAGAAACATATGATAATACAGCACTCGCTGATGTGATAATGCTGGATAAAGACCATAAATACGGAGCTGATCATGTAGGAATAGTTGCTGCTTTCGAATATTGCACAGGTACACCTCTTGTTGATGCACATAATGAAAATAGATATCATACGTCCTGGGCAAATGGTCCAATTCTACATAATTGGAGGATGGACTACGAATTAGAGGATTATGGTGCAGGTTAATTAACTCATCAGCCGGGGACTTAACTCCCCGGCTTTATATTTGTACAAAATTTGTTAAAATGGAGGTGAAAAACTTATGAAAAAAATAATTTTATTGTTATCACTTGCCTTATTTATTGCACTAACAGGCTGCACGGTAGAAAACAAAGCACCTGTTACGATACGAATTACATCAGACCCTTCCGATGCACGTGTATATGTGGACGGAAGTTACAAAGGAAAAACACCTTTGGATGTTGATAGTGTTACAAAAGGAGAGCACGGAGTTATTGTTAAAAAAATAGGATACATTGCAGGGAAAAGCAATATTAAAGCAGAAAAAGATACGTTATTTAATTTTGATTTAGAGAAAGTCCCGATAATTTTTGATGAGAAGTGCGGAAGGGTATACAATGCCATTACCGAAGAAAATAAACTTTACATTGTTGATACATACCGGGGCCCTGCAAGAACATATATCCATTGCATTGACTTAAACAAAAAACAGGAAATCTGGAAATACGAAATCAGTAAGGCATGCATGGAGGATATAGAGGATTTCAAATTAATGGATGGGAAAGTGTATATCAGTGTTTACAATGAAGTGAAGAACTGTCATTATTGTGGAGGGAAGGACTGTTATTTTGTTTACGTAATAGGTAAAGATGGGTACTTACTCAATAAATATACGCTGGATTGGGCTACGCAGGGAATAATCAGCAAAGAAGATATAATAGTGGGTTATGGTTTTGATTTTTTCAATAAAACTTATGATAATCCAATCGACGGATATTCCGTTAAAGAACGCCAATATATATGGAATAAACACTTAAAAGGAAACCCCGTTATAGGGCAAGACCTCGGAGGGAGTAACTATTACCTGTTTCAGGTTGTAAATTCATACCTTCGCATTATAGAGATTGATAAACGTACAGGAAAATTCATAGCAGATCGTACTTTCCCTGAGATGGGGGACTTCCCTGCAAGTGAAATATCAGGCGATTTTCTTGTGAGTCCATTTGCTATAATAGAACACAAAACATTTTTTACTCCGGATGAAGAGCATATCTACTGCGTAGATCTGGACAGTATGGAGATTATAAACAAGTTTAACACGGGGATATATTTCACTAAATACAAAATAAAATTAGAAGACGGTTTGTTTTTTATCCCAGGCGAAGGAAAAACGCTAATTATTGATGCAAACAGCGGAAAGATAATAAAAACCCTCAATAAAGGATTCGACAAAATTGTTGTGGGTAATGAAAGAACTTATATAGCTGTTAACGGTGATAAGATTTATTGTTTCGATAGATCAGGAAGAGAAATTCTATTCCCTTACTCTCCAAATATGTTAGGCGGAAGCTTTATCGATATGGAGATAAAGAATAATATCCTTTTTGTAACTGCCACGAATAGGATTACAGGGGAACCAATTAGATATATATATGTATTCGACACAAAAACAAATGAGCCATTGTTCACATTGAAAAATGCAAATATGCTTTCCTTTACGAATTCAATACTTATAGCAACCACTTTTGATGACAGCTTTTCCCAAAAAAATAGCAGGTTAATTTTGATTGATTTAGGTAAACTGCAAAGATGAGTTACAATTGTACAGTATGGGAAAACTCAGCCGAGATAAAGAAAAGCAAATAATATATAATGCAAGAAAAGACCCTGGACAATTTGATGCACTGTACAATGCATACGCAAACAATATATTCAATTTCGTGTTGCGAAGAGTGAATGACACAAACATTGCAGAGGATATTACAGCAGACACCTTTTACAAAGCGCTTAAAAGCATTAAGAGGTTTAATTTCAAGGCTTCGTTTTCTACTTATTTATTCAAGATTGCAGAAAATGAAATATACAGGTTTTACAGAAGTAAAAAGCTTCTTCTTACAAATAAAGAGTTTTATGCTGCTGAAGACCCGCCAAATATTGAGTCAGAAGAACTGCTTCAAGCAATTGAAAAGTTACCATTCAGAGAAAGGGAAATGATAAGAATGCATTTTATCGAAAGAAAGAAGCAAAATGAAATAGCTTTTATACTGAACATAAGTAAAAGTGCCTATTACAATTCAATGCAAAGAGCGTTAAAAAAATTAAAAAAAATAATAGAGAGTGGTAAAAATGAAAGATGACGAACTTATTAAAAAATTAAAAAAAATAAAACCAAAATATATAGATACTGCACCCTATGAAGACAGGATAAGACAAAAGATAGAAATGCGCTTTGCAAAAGCAGAAAAAAGGAGAGTTTTGTTCAGAAAATTATCTTTTGTATCCGTTATTCTTCTCGTATTATTCTTTGCTGTTCTTATGCCCTTCATCTATGGGAGAAGCGGAGAGATTTCACTATTAAGAAGTGGAGATATTATCCCACAGATGATAAACGTTGAGAAAACTATAAAAATTATTGATAATGTACAGCAACCTTTTGCATATGATAAAGAGACCCAAACGATCTGGTTTATTAAAAAGATAAATAATTTATACACTGTTTTTTACACGGATCTATCAGACGGAAAAATCAACATGCTCTCTCCTGCTGTGGATAACTTGACAGGTATAAGGGGCGATATAAAAATATTGGATGGTAAAGTCTATGCAGGAATAGGTAATTATCTATACACTATCAACAAAAAAACACACGAAGTCTCTATAATACAATTAGGTGAAGAAAGATACCCGACGAAAAACGCTCCTCATCCTATAAAAGCTATACTTCCTCTTACTGGCGATAAAATTATTATTTCAAGAGATAATGCGTACGGCATCACCTTCTACAACCCCATTTCTTCTTATAGTAACAATTATAAACTCCCATTGGATATTGAATCTCCTTTCACAATAGTGACAGAGAATAATAAAGAAGCATATTTTATCACCCATTTCATAAAGACAGAAAAACGTGTTTCTGGGATACTAAACTTAAGAAATAGAAGTGTTACTCTATTTAATAATATTTCAGCAACACACATCTTTTATATTGATGGTGTATTTGCAGAGTTTGAGAATGCTCTTTTCAGAATTGATGTGAAAAATAAAGTATTTCATAAGATAGACATTGAAACAGGAAAGAATGCGCATTATATAGAAGGAGAAAATGGAATATACATTATTTCAAATAGTGAAAAAGAGATTTCAATAAGTAAATATATACCAGAAACAAACACTCTGGTTTTGTTTAAAGAGTTCCCTAGGGAATGCAAGGGAGTTTTAAGAATAATAGAAAAAGACTCAACTCTTTTTCTTATTGTTCCAGACGAAAAATAAATGACTACATACTGCGCGTTGCAATAATGTTTACTCTAGTTCCTGCGATATTTTTCACAATAACTTTGTACATTTTAATAGGTGCATTAACTTCAATTTTTGCAATATCTTCCATTATTATAGGGATGAGTCTTTTAGGAATGGGCTTGTCTGTACGCACAGGAAGCATGTTAAATTCTGCGCCTTTTATTCTTACCGTTGTTGTAAGCACGCGTATAGGTTCTTTTAATTCCTGAATGACAAACTCTTTCCCTCGCGCGCACATATTCCCGTTTAGTAAAATTAGCTTTCCCTCATTTTCTTCTACATCAATCTCACATCCTATAGGACATATAACACAGGTAAAGTGTTTTATCATCCCTCCACCTCTTTTATGGAAACGGTAATGTCTCCCTTTGCTGATAAAAGTTTATCTTGCAATATCTTGATCCTTATCATCTCGTTTGGACGGGCATAGAATCTTCTCATCTTCATATTTAAAGGTTTTATCTTAATACTAACAGGCTTTTCTATCCATTTCCCAGCACGGAGAAATAAAATAAGATCATCTCTATATGAATACCTGTGAGGAAAAAGTATCCCTACATTTTTACCAGGAAGTATGTTAATAAATTTTTTGTTTTCATTTTTTTCTTTTGCAAACTCTGCAGCATTTTTACCTGCAATTACCCCGGTTTCAGCAACATAATCAACAAGGTCAAACACAACAGATACATTACCGGAAGAAAAAATGCCGGGAACTGTTGTTTCCATTGTTTCCGTCATAACAGGTCCTTTTGTGTTAGAAGAAATTTCAATATTGGCTTCTTTTGAAAGCTCATTTTCAGGGATAAGCCCCACTGATAAAAGCAGTGTGTCACATTTAATAAATTCTTCTGTTCCCTCTATCGGCTGCATCTTACTATCTACCTTTGCAACAACAACACCGGTAACCCTATCCTTTCCTTTTATCTCTATCACAGTATGTGAAAGATAAAGCGGAATATCAAAATCATTTAAACATTGTACGATATTTCTTTTAAGGCCACCGGGGTGATCCATAATTTCATACACACCTTTTACTTTTGCTCCTTCAAGTGTAAGCCGCCTTGCCATAATAAGCCCTATATCGCCAGATCCAAGAATAACTACTTCCTTCCCGGGCAAATACCCATCAATATTAATAAATCGTTGTGCCACACCTGCCGTGTATATACCTGCAGGACGAGTGCCGGGAATAACAATGTTGCCCCTGGCACGCTCACGGCATCCCATTGCAAGAACAATACTTTTTGATTCTATATTAAACACTCCATACTTAGAATTCACGGCAGTAATTGTACGATCATTTGAAAGGTGGATTGCCATAGTGTCAAGCATATAATCAACACCCACTTTATTAATATCATCTATTAACCGCTCTGCATACTCCGGGCCTGTAAGATCTTTTTTAAATAGTTCCAGGCCAAAACCATTATGGATGCATTGTTTTAATATTCCACCCAGCTCATCTTCTCTCTCAAGTATTAGTACTTTTTTTGCACCATTTCTTTTTGCAAAAAGAGCAGAAACAAGTCCTCCTGGGCCTCCTCCAATTACTGTTACATCAGCTTTCAATACACTGCCTCCTCGTCATCTAACATTAAGTATTTTTATTATACAATAAATCGCTTAATTTAGTTAAGGGTAAAATTTTACCCTCTTTTGCTTCATCCAGCAAGAAGCTACTCCCTCGCCAAAGATAATCTTCGTCGGTACATGAAACTGAAAGAACTCCGGTAACCCCATGTCATTCTCCTTTCTTTTTGTATTGCTTCGTAATATCGTATATTTTGTGATACAACCCTTTTAACGATGGATAAATATTTTTATATACTTCATTAAACAATCTATTGTATATTTCTACATTCTTTGGACTAGGAATGAATTTCTCTTCAGGCCTAACCATATTTACTACTGCTGTTTCAAAACTTTTATATATACCTATGGCAACAGCTGCATCTATTGCAGCCCCGAGAGCAGAAAGGTGCGGAGTGTGTATTCGTCTTGCGGGAAGATTAAACACATCGGCAGTAATTTGCATTATCTCATCACTTTCGGATCCTCCTCCACCAACACGTAATTCTTCAACTTTCGCACCTGAATATTTCTGTATAATTTCCATAAGCCGTCTTAACTCATAAGCAATCCCTTCGATGATAGCCCTGTAAACATGTACTCTGGTATGGTTGCCGGAAAATCCTATAATTGCACCTTTGGAGGACGGATCAAATGCAAATGGCGACCAATAAGGTTGAAGAATTAATCCATCTGAACCCGGAGGAATTTCACTCATTTCTTTGTCAAGCAAATTCTCAGGTGAAATACCCATTTTTTCTGCCTGATCTTCTTCATGTTTTGCAAATTCTTTTCTAAACCAGGATACCATCCAGTACCCTCTCCCTACAAATCCTTCAAGAGCCCATTTGTCAGGCACAGCACTGCCCCATGTAAAAAAATCCACCCTGGGATGTGTCACATATTTTTTGCTAAATATCTCAATCACTGCTGCTGTACCGTAACTTACCTCTGCAATATCACAACCTATACCGCCTGCCCCAAGCAGCTCTGATTGCTTGTCTCCCGCACCAATAATGATAGGAAGCCCTTCCTTTACCCCAAAATCCTTTGCCCCTGTTTTTGATACGCGTCCTGCAATATCTGTAGGAGAGACAAGATCCGGAAGCTTTTTCCTTTCTACTCCAAATACTTTATAAACAAGCAGGTTTTTATGCCAGGCAAGCTGTTTTAAATCAATTGGAAAAAGTCCTACGATCATTGAAGAGCAATCTTTAAATTCTCCTGTAAGAGCATGGAATATGTGCGATGAAACTGTAAGAAACTTATAAGTTTTTCTATAATTTTCTGGTTCGTGTTTACGAAGCCAATTGAACTTCGATCGTCTTTGATATTTTTTAAGTGTTTCTTCCATGCCTGCTATCTTCATAAACAATCTTCCCATTCCACCCGGAAGGGACAAACCATCCGTCTTCCTTTCATCAAGCCAGGTAATCGCAGGACGAATTACTTTACCATTTTTATCCACAGGGATAATAGTACTTCTGTGCGTTGTGATAGAAAGAGCAACAAAATCATCTTCTAGCAGACCAGAATCTTTTACTACTTTTTTTGTCACTTCTTTTACAATCGATAAATATTGTTCTGCATCTTGTTCAGCAAAATCAGGCTGTACAGAAAAATATGGTGTTACGGAGTGCATTCCTTTAGATATTTCATTTCCTTTTTCATCAAATACAAATGCCTTAATGTTTTGAGTGCCTCCGTCAATCACAATAAAATATTTCATTTCTCCCCCCTTTTTGTTTTTCCATCCAGAATAAATGATTTTCCTCCGTTTTTTGTAATACGTTCCTTATTTAATCCTTTTTCCCTTTCTATTATAGCCATCACCCTTGGCAAACAAAAACCGCCCTGGCATCTTCCCATACCTGCTCGTGTCCTTCTTTTTATTGCATCAACACTTTCTACTGGAATATCATCATGTAATACATTAACAATTTCCTTTTCACTTACATGCTCGCATCTGCAAATAATATGGCCGTACTGAGAATCCTTTTGGGTACGTTCGGTAATCTCGCTTCCGTCCATTTCAGAAAATAATTTAAATCTTTTCCTTACAGGATTAAACTCGTTTTTTATATCAGGATTTACTTCATTCCGCACAATTTCATATACCCTCTCAGCTATAGCAGGTGCAGCTGCAAGACCGGGAGATTGTATACCAGCAACATGAATCAAACCTTTTATTTTTTGTGATGGTTCGATAATAAAATCTTCCTTGAATGTTGCAGCCCTTGCTCCTGCAAAATATGTAATAATCTTATCCTTGCTTGCCTCAGGATATTCTGGTTTAAGACGTGAAAGAATAGGCGCAAATTTATCAAGAAGTTCGTTTATGTCTCCAAAACTTGTTGCCGTATCCTCTCTATCTTCTACTTCACAGGCAGTAGGGCCAAGTTGGAGATTGCCATCAATTGTAGGAATAAAGCCACCACCTTTTGAATGCGGGTTTCTATTTTCTCGCATACTGAAACTGCCCAGTACCGTCTTCATAGGTTGGTATGTTTTATCAAAAATAATCGTTGCCCCTCTTCTGGGGTGAATTGTAAAAAACCTATCGCCCGCAAATTCAGCAATCTTATCGGCATATAAACCAGCAGCGTTAATCAAGCAATGCGTCTTGATGGTTCCCTGCGTCGTTTCCACCGCTTTAACAAAGCTATTTTCTGTGTATACCCCGTTAACAGAAGTTTCAAGGAATAATTTTACTCCATTACTTATAGCATTTTCCATATAAGCAATGGTTAATTCAAATGGTGATATAATACCTGTATTCCATACAAGTAGGCCTTTTTTTATATGCGGGGCAAGTCCGGGCTCCACTTTATCTAATTCTTCCCTATTTAAAACCTTTGGCGAAGGATCCCTGTGCCACTTAACTAATCCATTGAGAGCAAAAAGCATTAACTCTTCTTTTAAGTTCTCGGCAACAATAAGTGTTCCTATCCTCTTAAACGGAACGTCAAGTTCGGCGGTAACTTTATCGAACATTGCATTCCCTTTATAATTCATCTCCCATTTTAACGTGCCATGCTTTGTTAAAAATGCAGGATGAATCATGCCATTGTTATGTGCAGTTTGGTCAACACCAATATCACTATGCCTCTCCAGTACAGCTATACTTAAATTAAATTTGGATAACTCCCTTGCAATTGCTGCACCTATTACACCTGCTCCAACAATTACTACATCAAACTCCCTTCCATTAAGTCTATCTGAAACTTTTTCAGGAAATATAATTTTCTTTTCTGAAGGATAATGTAAATTCGAAACAACTCCTCTTAATTTACTAAAAGAAGCAGCAATAAAACCAGCTCTAAGTGCTTGATCATATGAAGAAACATTTCCATTTAAATAAACAACATTACCAATATTTTTTACTTCTGTTTTTTCTTTAGTCTCTTCGAAAATTCTGTGAATGATTTCTTTAGAAAATTTATTATTCAAGTGCATCTCCTATAATTTCTGCGATATCCTTCATTCGAAGAGATTTTAATACATCTTTACAGGTAGGACAAGCAGAAACATACTCTGGTGCTTTTGTTTCTTTAAGCTCATTTTCTCTCATATTGCTTATTGCATCACGCGTATTTCTATCGCCAACTTTTGTTTTTCCGCCACAACAATGTGCATCCTTTCCGGTATAAGCTGGTTCACGCAAAGAGTATCCAATATTTTTTAAAATTGTTCTCGGCATTTCTGATATATCAAGGTCTTTTGCAAGAATACATGGATCATGATATGTAATGGATTTATTTTCAACTTTTTTAAGTGATAGCTTGCCCTCATCCATAAGCTCTTTTGTAAACGTTAAAGTATGCACAATGTCAACGTCTATATTTACTCCAACTTCTGCATAATGTTTCTTCATCATTTTAATACATGTCGGGCAGTTTGTTATGATTCGCTTAACTCCTTTTTCTTTAATGAGTTTTTCCATTTGCTCTGCTTTTTTCTTAAAACCATCCATATCTCCCGCAAAAAAGAGTGGTGCCCCGCAACAAATATCACCACCACCAAACTCCTTTACATTTACGTGTGCTTTGTTTAGAATTTTCTCAGTTGCAGAAAGAATACTCTTGTCCTTAAAAGTATTACAGGAAACAAAAAACCCTATCTCTCCTTCTCCTTTGTCGATCGTCTCCCTTTTACCATCGGGATTACCAAACTTGTTAAAATTCCCAAGCTCCTCCCCGATAAGAGAAGGCACAAAACCTTTCTCAAATGCAATGCTACGCTCATCTATAATAAAATCTCTTATATCAAAATCGTCATACTGGCAATTTACAACACAACTTCCACAAAGGGCACACTGGAATACAGTATCAAAAAATCCATCTTCATCCTGTAATAAATTTTTCTCCCTATAAAGTATAAGACGCGCCTTTTTCTGAGGAGTAAACGCTTCACTACCTGTTGCAAGGTAAACAGGACAACTGAATTTGCACATGTTTGGACACATTGAACAATCTATTAATCTATTTAACTGTTTTTTC
>DAOWNX010000045.1 GCA_030642335.1 Caldisericota bacterium | reverse complement strand
TACCTCTGGACTTTTCGTTCCATTTGGTGTTGTTTTACCTGCTATATTTATATTCTATTTGATGATGGCAGTATTAGAAGATGCAGGATATCTACCCCGCCTCGCAGTTCTTGTTGACACCGTATTGCACAAAATAGGACTGCATGGATATGCGATTGTCCCTACGATTCTTGGATTTGGATGCAATGTACCCGCAGTAACTGCAACGAGGATCTTAGAAACAAGAAAACAACGCTTTCTGATGATGACACTTCTCGGGATATTCATTCCATGCGGTGCACAACTTGGTATCATGCAAGAGGTGATTCCGGAGTATATGGGATTGATTATACTCTATTTGCTGTTTGGATACTTTATTACAGGTTTCATTCTGAATAAGGTTCTTCCAGGAAAAACTCCGGAAATTCTAATAGATGTTCCGCCATATCAAAGACCTTTAACGCGTAATGTCATGACAAAAGTATGGATGAGATTGAGCAGCTTCTTAAAAATTGCAGTTCCTTTTGTAATATTGGGCTGTCTCATCGTAGGTGTGATGTATCTAACAGGATCAATGGATTGGCTGGCAAATCTATTTGGACCAATTTTCACACACTGGTTTGGTGTTCCAAAAGAAACAGTAGGTCCTTTAGTAGCGGCATTTATGAGAAAAGATCTTGCTGTAGCACAACTCTCTGCTATTGAGATGACAAAGTATCAGATGGTAACATCTGTAGTACTTGTTTCAATATACTTCCCGTGCTTAGCAACATTTGCAATGATACTTAAAGAAGGCGGTAAAGAGTTACTTGGAGCCTTGGCTGTTCTTGTAGCATCCACCTTTATTTATGGTGGATTAATGCATCTTATATGGATATTATTGGGGGTGGCATGATGGATAAATGGATAATAGGTAAGATATACTTTGGGATATTAGGTGTTGTTACATTAGCGTTTGGTATTGCTGATTTGCTAGTAACTGCAGGAGGAAGCAGTTTCTTATGGGGTATCCTGGAAATACCCAATGATATGTTCAGAGGCGGATGGGGTGGACTTGTTGTACTATTTGCCGGATTGTTTTACCTTTCTGGTCTTTCTGGTATTAAGAATCTCTCTGAGATCCATCAGTTTTCAAAGATAGTAATGGGAAGTATCCTGATATGGGTTGTTGCTGGATGTGACATATTTGCCATAATTACAGGATCCATTCCAGGAGAAGAAATCTGGTTCAATACTTTAGAGGGATTCTTTGGAACATATGCACCACCTTATCCGCCTGCAATATTGCTTCTGCCTTTCTCTCTTGCAGTGATATACTATATAAAGAAGGGGAGGTTAAATGAGTGAGAAAAGATTGAAGAAAAAGGTAAGGTGAAAAATATGGGAAAACCAAAAATAACAATTGATGTGAGAAATATGCCAAATGTAGCTGATAGGCTAAAAAGGTTTCAAGAGAACTCGATAAAATTGAATCTGGAGAATATGCAGAGATAATAGCAGATGACGAAAGAATGCTCAAGCTTGCGCCACAGATGATAAAAAGCATAGGAAAGGCAGATCTCATAGAATCGTGGATAGGAGATGACAAATTTTATCATAGTTTGATCAAAAGGAAATGATCAAAAAAGAAAAAAATGCTAAAATAAAAATAGGAAAAACCCGTAAAAAGAGGGATAATATAAAGTCGCTAAAAATAGGTTTGGGTTAGCACCTGAGCTGATGGGTACAGTTTCAAAAACAAAATTTATTAGGGTATGGGAAGAAGAGGATGGATGCTATTATACGTTATATGAAATTCCGAACCTCACCAGGATAAAAAGTTATGTATAACTCTCGACTTAACTTAAAATATGGAGGCGACAAAAATGAAAATTGCAGAAAATAAAACACCTGCTGACAAAAGAATAGGGATAATAGGGAAAGGCGGAAGTGGGAAAAGCACCGTTACGGTCTTATTGGCTGAAGTTCTTAGAGATCGAGGATATGATGTTTGTGTATTAGATGCTGATTCAACTAATATAGGAATTCACCAAGCGTTAGGACTCGATAAACTGCCTACTTCCCTTATGGATTATTTTGGTGGAACTGTATTTAGCGGAGGATTAGTGACTTGTCCAGTGGACGATCCTACTCCTTTGCCTGGAGCCGATATTTTTTTAGATGAGCTTCCCAGTAAATATTATGCGCAAAGTCAAGGAGGAATATTTTTCTTAGTAGCGGGTAAAATAGGAAATAAAGGCCCAGGAGCGGGATGTGACGGCCCTATCTCTAAGATAACTAGAGACTTAAAGATACTTGGAATTGGAGATTATCCTGTAACTTTGGTAGATCTTAAGGCAGGTTTGGAGGACCCTGCTAGAGGTGTGATTACTAGTTTGGATTGGGCTATTGTAGTAGTAGACCCTACTAATGCCTCTATTCAAATAGCGGTGGATATAAAAAATATGGTAGAACAGATAAAAGCTGGAAAATTGCCCTCTACTAAATATTTGGAAAATCCTAAACTCGTTGAGATGGCAAACAAAATATTTATAGAAGCAAAAATCAAAGATGTTTTAGTAATATTAAACAAAGTAAAGGATAAAGAAATGGAGAATTATATAAAAATAAAACTGAAAAAGGGAGGGATAGAGCCATTAGGAGCAATTTATGAAGATTCATCAATTTCTTTGTCTTGGTTAAAAGGAAACCCTATTGAAAGTGATAGAGCAAAGATAAACGCAGAAAAGTTGATTAAAAAATTAGAGAAAAATTTGAGAAAAGCAAATCTAAATTTGTCAGCTTAAGGTAGGCAAGGAATGAAGAAGGATAAGAAGTCTATAGAATTGACTCGAAGTATGGAAGATTACCTCAGGCGTATAATCGCTCTTAAAGAAAAAAAGGGGGCAGTGCAGGTTAAAGACATAAGTCGTTTAATGAATGTAAAGCCTTCAAGTGTTACTGCTATTTTAGACACTCTTGCTAAAAAGGGGCTAGTTATCCATGAAAGATATAGCTATGTAGAACTTACCCCTGAAGGAGAAAAGGCAGCAAAAGATGTTGAAAAGAGACACAGTGTGCTAATTAAATTCCTAACCGAGATATTAGAAGTTGATCCGGAAACTGCTAAAAAGGATTCTTGCAGAATGGAGCACGCAATAAGCTCTCAAACTTTCAAGAAGTTAATGAAATTTATAGAGTTTGTGGAAAACCGTCCTACCCATGAAAAGCCCGAATGGTTAAAAAGCTTTGCGTATTATTTTAAGACAGGGAAAAGGTCAGAGAAATGCAAAATGAGGGAACTTAAGAAGAAACCCGAAGCATAACAAAAGAATGGAAGAGCGAGCAAATAAAATGGAAAAAGCAAAAGTAATAATTGGTATAAGAAGACTAATGTCTCCAAAAGGCTAAAAAGGTTTCAAGAGAGTTTGATAATAATCGGGAGAATGTGCAGAAATCATATCGAATGATAAAAGAATGCTGAAACTTGCACCAAATAAAAGCTATAAGAGCAGAATTTATTATAAAGAATGGATTATATAAAAAATAATCGAGGGGGTGAAAGATGATTAATACAAAAGGAATTTGGAGAGAAATGCAGGAACAAAGGATAAGACCATTAAAGGTAACCTTTAATCTAGAATTTCAAGAGAAGCTTGCTAAAGACTTTTCAGAAATGGCAAAATACAATAACTATGAATATGGAAGAAAAGCAACAGAAGCATTGAGCAAAGTACTGGATAAGGACTTTGGAGTTTTGGAAATAGGTCCTGGTCCTGGAACATTGACTGTGCCATTGGCTGAAAAAGTAAAAAAGATAGTTGCGGTCGAATCTTCCAAAACGGCAGTAGATTACTTGAATGAAAACTTAAAAGAAAGAGATGTAAAGAATGTTGAAATAATAAACAAAAACTGGTTAGAAATTAATGATCAAGAAATTGAGAATAAGTTTGATCTTATTGTTTGTTCCCACTTTTTATGGCAGGTAAAAGATATTGAAAAACACTTGAAAAGGATGGAGAATGCATCAAATAAGTATTGTGCAATAATACAATCTGCGGGAAGGGACATTATATTAAAAGAGATATGGACAAAAATAACAGGTGAAGATTATAGAGGAGAATTTGATCCTGATGCAGATTATTTTGTTTATCTTATCCTCCGTCAAAAAGAACAATTATTGAATGTAAGTCCGATTAAATATGCTCCTGCAAGAACACTTGATCAAGAAGTAAGATACATAGCAAGTTTCATAGGCAAATACATTGAGGTCAATACTCACATAAAAGAAGTTATTGAAAGGTATGTTTCTGATAGAATGAGAGATATAGGTCAAGATAAGATAGCGGAAAAGCGTTCAGCGATAGTGATGTGGTGGCAATTGAAAAAAGTTGCTTGAATAATGCCATAAAAATATTAAAAGTATTTAGGAGAAGAAATCAATGAAAAACATTACAATAAAAAATTATATTATGGCAGTATATGAAGAAATGGCAGTATATGAAGAAAGTAGAGAGAAAGAGCTTATTAGAGTATCGGATGTTGCAAGGGTGTTAGGATACAAGACTCCTTCTGTCACTGAGTCCCTTCAAAAGATGGCAAAAGATGATATTATAACTTATATTCCTCATATAGGTGTAAAACTTACGAAGAAAGGAAAAGAAATTGCTGAAAAAGTAATAGAGAGACGGAGGGTACTCAGAGAACTCTTAATATATCTAGGAATTCCGAAAGAATTAGCTGAAAATGAAAGTAAGAAACTTGAAATGGTAATGAGTAAGGAAGCATTTAATTATATCAACGTTTCGCAAAAGCCGAAACCTATATCAAACTTAAAAATAAAAACATATAGAGAAAAATGATTAAATACAAACATGGGAGGTTTTAATGCTATGATTAAAACAGAATATTTCTTTTTAGTATTACGAGATAGATTTGGTATACCATTTAAACCAAAGGAAGAAATTAAAAAACTCAACCTTAAAAAGGGGCAGATAGTTCTAGATTACGGCTGCGGTATTGGTTCCTATACTTTTCCTGCTGCTAAGTTAGTAGGCAAAACAGGAAAAGTTTATGCTTTAGACAAGCAACCTTTAGCAATAAGAAAAGTCAAAAAAAGAGCTCAAAAAGAAGAGATTTATAATATTGAGACGATCCTATCTGATAAGAAAACGGAGTTGCTTGACGAAAGCGTTGATATAGTTTTGTTGTACGGCGTACTTCCTGAAATTGAAGATAAGAAATCTTTGTTAAAGGAATTATATAGAGTCTTAAAACCAGGCGGATGCCTCTCCACTCGCTATTGTTTTAAGATAAAGAAAGAAAAAGTTATAGAAATTGTAAAGACAATAAAATTATTCTCCTTAATAGAGGAAAAAGGTCAAATATTAAACTTCAAAAAAGAATGATAAAATACAGAACAAACAAAAATTTTGGGCAGTCTTGTAATCCAAATTACTTCACAATTTACCTTCCTTACATAACATCGTATAAAATAAATATGGGGGATGCAGAACACATCCCCCATATAAAATCAATTGAAAAATATTTACTTAAGCTCTACCGTTGCTCCTGCATCTTCAAGTTTTTTCTTTAATTCTTCTGCATCTTTCTTTGGTAGACCTTCTTTGACAGCCTGCGGTTCACTTACACTAGATTCTACAAACTCTTTAGATTCTTTAAGCCCGAGCTGCATAACTTCTCTGACTACTTTAATAACACTGATTTTCTTCTTTTCATCAAACCCTTTTATTACCACATCAAATTCTGTTTTTTCTTCTGCAGGTGCTGCAGCAGCTGGCCCTGCCATTGCTGCCATTGGTACTGCAGCAGTTACTCCGAATTTTTCCTCGAGAGCTTCTACAAGCTCTGAAAGTTCTAAAACACTCATTTTTTCAATTTCTTCAATAAGTTTTTCTTTAGTCATGTTATCCTCCTTAAATTTTTTAAGCAGCCTTTTCGGCTTCTTCTTTTTTATCTTTAATTTGTCCTAAAACAATAACCAAATCCTTTTCTGGCTTTTGTAATACAGTAACCATCCTTGAAAGAGGTGATTGTACAAGGTAAACAAGTTTACTAAGAAGCGTTTCTTTGGAAGGGAGTGTTGCAATTTTCTCTATATCGCTTCTTACGGTCCATTTACCGTCGATGAGTCCCATTTTAACTTTAAAAATAGGTTGTTCATCCTCATTTTTAAATTCAACAAATTTCTTAACTAATGTTACTGGATCAGATTCATACAAAGCCACACCGACAGATTTAGTAAACAAATTTTCATCAACATCTTCAAAACCTGCTGCCTCCATAGCTCTTTTTAACAAAGAAGCTTTTATTACTTTGTAATAAATGCCTTCTTTGTTAAGCACCTTTCTAAATGCAGCAGCTTCATTTCCTTTAATGCCAGAAAAATCGACAAGCAGAACATTCTTCTGTCCTTTTAATTTTTCTGTCATTTCTTTAACTACTTCTACCTTTTGCTCTTTTCTCATAAATTCCTCCTTAAACAAAAAACCCCTGGCTTTTATGTACTTACCAGGGAAAATCAATTATAGTATTCTTCTATATTTGATAAACCTCGGCTGGCACATTTATTTAAGGGCCTTACCCGCCAACTGTCTTGGGTTGCTTATCTACTTTTTCAATTTCAATAAATCTTGCACATCAATCCGTAATGAGGGTGACATTGTTAAAGAAATAAATGCCTTCTTAAGATATTGCCCTTTAACAGATGCAGGCCTTGCTTTCAAAATTGCTTCATTTAATGCAAGCAAATTTTCCTTAATTTGTTCCGCAGTAAAAGAAGTTTTACCAATAATTGTATGAATTACTCCTGTTTTATCAACTCTATACTCTATTTTACCTGCTTTAAAATCTTTTACAGCTTTAGCAACGTCGTCTGTTACTGTTCCTGCTTTTGGATTAGGCATTAATTTTCTAGGTCCTAATATTTTTGCGACTTTTCCAATATCACGCATCATATCTTTTGTCGCAATAGCAACATCAAAATCTAAAAAGTTTTCCTTAGCAATTTTGTTTATC
>DAOWNX010000043.1 GCA_030642335.1 Caldisericota bacterium | reverse complement strand
GTATGATAAATATTAGATTCATTTTACCTCCTTAATGGGCTGGAATAAATATGAAGGTATCTTTATTCCTGCTTTTTGATAGGCGGCAATAAGATGGGATCGAAATAGTGTGTCAAAGGTAGAGTCTGCTTCATTTTTGTGAAAGTTGCTGTACCACCAAAACCAATCGCTTCCTTCCGCAATATAGATTTGATTGAGAGATTCCTGTACGTTTTCCACTGTTTTTCTTGCATCAGCGAGATATGTCCATGCCCTATTTGATTCTTCATCGCCTATCCAGGTATCAAAATAACCGTTTATCCAGGAGCCAGGGTGTATGGCTTCAATACTGTCTGTGGCTTCTATTTCATGACCTAATGCGCTGTTTCTTTGATTTAATGCGTTGAATAACTCTGTGAGAAACGGTACTCCATATTTGGGATAGAAGCTCCATGGATTTTCTCCGTCTAATATAATTATTTCTCCATTTCTTGATGATTTTACCGCTTGAAGTAAGTCTCTTACTGCATCTATTGCATTCATTTTATTGTATACAAATCCTATTTTGTCTGAGAGAGAATGATTGCGGAAAAATATTTTTAAATCTCTTACATTTCTGGGAATGGATATGTCTCCCTTCTTTACATAAGGATTGGTTTTTATTAACACACTTTCATCTGTTCCAATCCATTTGATTCCTTTCTGCTTTATAATATCTATTGCCTCGTTTGAAATACTTCCTTCAGACGGCCACATACCTTGTGGAATTTTACCAAAAGTTTTATTGAACAATGAAATGGCATCTTCTATCTGTTTTATTGCGTCGTTCGAGTGAGCGAATTGAGCTGAAGGTAGAATTGTTTCTCGCTTACTTCTGCATGCGATGGACGAATCTATAAGAAGAGGCAAAATAGGATGTTGCATTGGAGATATTGTGAGTTCTATCTGTTTTCTGTCGAAAAGTTCTTTGTACATCGGAATGATTGATTTAAATATTTTTCTCTCTATCTTTTTTTCTTCTATCTTATCTTTTTCCGAATAATTTTCTTTTTTATTTATTAAACTTTTAACTTCGTCAATATTAGGAGAAAATGCTGATATAGCATAAAGTATTTGAGTATCTCGTATATCTTGTGTGCTGAATTTTTCTCTGTTTTTTTTCTTGTTAATTAGTTTAGTAAATCTATTTGAGTTAAAGTTAACCAAAGGGTTAAGAAAGTTTCTTATTATAAACTCTTTTTCACTTTCAGTAAGAGAATCTGCATCTTTTTTTTCCAATGTTTCCCAGGTATCTTCTAATTCTTCTTCTGCGTAGGAGACAATTTGTTTTAACAGTATTCCAGAAAAATTGATATTAATCTTTGCAGATGATGACAATAACAGTTTTGGAATTTCATAATAACTATTAAGCATATGCCTTCTTGTCCACGGTAGAATTTGTTCATTGCTGAGAGGATTTAAATAATCTGGCTGGTGCATGTGTAACCATAACATAATTTTATTTTCTTTATACATTCAGTTTCTCCTTTTAGTTAGTTTAATCTTGACTATATTTTATGCAAAGATATACTTTAAACAAGATCGTTACATTTAGTTAAAAATTAGTGAAGGAGAAAAATATGGCTAAAGTAATACTCGAAAGTGTGACAAAAAAATTTGGTAGCGTTGTTGCAGTAAAAAACGAAAGTCTCGAAATTAACGATGGAGAATTTCTCGTCCTTTTAGGACCGTCTGGATGTGGTAAAACCACTACGCTTAGACTTGTTGCGGGCCTGGAAGAACCTACTGAAGGAGAAATCTATATCGGGGATAAGCTTGTGAATAATATGCCGCCGAAAGATAGAGATATTGCAATGGTTTTTCAGAACTATGCATTATATCCCCATATGAATGTGTATCAAAATATTTCTTTTGGACTAAGGTTGAGGAAATTACCAAAAGATGAGATAGATCAAAGAGTAAAAAAAGCTGCCGAGATGTTAGGTATCGGGGAGCTTCTTACAAGAAAACCAAAGGAACTCTCGGGGGGACAAAAACAGAGAGTTGCACTCGCAAGGGCAGTAGTAAGAAATCCGAAGGTATATCTTATGGATGAACCTTTATCCAATCTTGATGCAAAGCTTCGTGTACAGACGAGGGGCGAGCTTATAAAATTACATAAAAGACTGGGAGTTACTACTGTTTATGTCACTCATGACCAGGTGGAAGCAATGACACTTGGTGACAGAGTAGTTGTCATGAACGAAGGCGAAGTGCAACAAGAAGGAAAACCAAAGGAAGTATTTGATAATCCAGTAAATAGGTTTGTTGCAGGTTTTGTTGGGACTCCACCAATGAATTTTGTCGACGTTAAAATTGTAGAAAAAAACAAAAATATGCATGCAGTTTCTGAAGGGTTTGAATTAAAAATAGTTGATGCACATCGAGATATTCTTGCAAAAGAAGGTTATCTTGGTAAAAATATGATAATGGGTATTAGGCCCAAGGATTTGTTCAGCGAGGTTGAAGTTAAAAAGGATAAAAAAATGGCAATGCAGCCGTTTAAGGTGTTGATAGATTTTGTGGAGCTCATGGGTTCTGAAACATTCATTCATTTTAGACTCGGTGATGATAATGTAAAATTTGTTGCCAGGGCAAGCTCTGACCATGATTATGCAATGGGAAGTTCTGTGTTGCTTTATATTGATTCTTTCCATATTCATCTTTTTGATGAAGAAAGTTCGAAAGCTATCATTTGATAAAGTCGGATGCAAATAGGGATTTGTGTAATTTGGCTTGGCATACCCGGTACGTTTTCTCTAAAGGAGAAACGACAGATATGTTCAAGCCTTTTTTCACGTCTCAAGAAAAATTTCAATATCTCAATGGCAGAGATTGGACAGCAGAATTCATACCGAAAATCTGTTATTGCTGTTGTCACGGTGAATACAGAGAAGGCATATTTATACCGCACACTATCAAAGGTTGTTGAATTTATAAAGAAAGATTATCGACTGAATATAGAAAACTATACAACTGAAGTGTTGTAGCATCGTTATTTTTTGTAAGGACATTTTGATTGTTTAAACTATTTGTAGTTTGTAGATATAATTAAAAGGAGTCACCAAAATAAAAATAGTTAAAGGAGGCAAAGATGGTTTTAGAATGGGGCAAAAAGTTTTCTACTAGAAGCAAAGCAATGAAGGCCTCAGCAATCAGAGAATTATTAAAACTTGTAGACAATCCAGAGATCATTTCACTTGCCGGAGGTATGCCTGATCCAACTTTATTTCCTAAAAAAATTCTTGCAGAGATTTCCAGAGATGTTTTTCTTAACCATGGCAACAAAGCACTTCAGTATGGTGCAACCGAAGGAATCCCAGCTCTAAGGGAGGCGCTTGTTAATGCTGGTATAGAGGAGGGAATACAGAACCTTGCGAAAGAGAATCTTATTGTAACTACTGCGTCTCAGCAAGGATTGGATCTTGTAGGTAAAGTATTTATTAATCCGGGAGATGCAATTATTGTTGAAGCTCCGTCTTATGTAGGTGGTTTGCAAGCTTTTTGTGCTTATGAAGCAGATTTTATTACAGTACCGCTTGATAACAATGGGATAAAAACAGACATTTTAGAAGAAAAGCTTAGAGAAGCTAAAAAAAATGGGGTAAATATAAAATTTATGTATCTTATTCCTAATTTTCAAAATCCAGCAGGTGTTACGCTTAGCTTTGAACGAAGGAAAAAGATATTGGAATTGAGTCATCAGTATGATGTACCTATTATAGAGGACGATCCGTATGGGGAAATTCGTTTTGAAGGAGAAAAAATTCCTTCTCTTGTGGAGATGGACAATATTGGTAATGTCATTGCACTAAGAACCTTTTCTAAAATCCTTGCTCCTGGATTGCGACTCGGTTGGATGATTGCAGACAAAGAGGCTATTCACAAATTTGTGGTTGCAAAGCAGGGCTCAGATCTTTGCTCTCCTTCTTCTACTCAGTACATTGCTTATGAATTTATCAAGCAGGGACATTTAAAACAGTATCTTGAGCTTGTACGGCAAACATATAAAAAGAAAAAAGATTTAATGCTTCAAGCAATTGAAAAGTACTTCCCAAAAGAAGCAAAATGGACAAAACCGGAAGGGGGCATGTTTATTTGGGTTACTCTGCCGGATTATATTGATACAACCGAGATGTTTAAGGAAGCAATTGAGGAAAAAGTTGCTTACGTCATAGGTAGTGCTTTCTATCCCAATGGAGAGGATAAACATCATATGAGACTTAATTTTTCTCTTCCAACACCGGAACAAATTGATGAAGGAATAAAGCGACTGGGTATTTTACTAAAGAAAAAAATACATTAACATAAAGCCCCGCAAGGGGCTTTTTTATTCCTCAAGAATTTTAAGGAGCTCCGGCAGTTTTTCTTTCATTGCTTTTTCTCCTCTAAGGATAGCTTTTTGTGGTTTCCAAAAGCTATCCCATTTTATATCTTTTACATTAGGAGCAACAATGATGTCTGCGTTTTTACAATTTTCTCTTGCAAGACTATATTGTAAGGTATTTATTGAATCTGATGCAACTTTATAGAGTTCTCTGGGAGTGTTCACGAATTTTCCAGTAAATTTTGGTGGTTTGAAAGAATTTTCTGATAAATTTACTGCAATAATAATATCTGCTCTACATTTCTTAAGTGGCTCTACTGGTACTTGTAGAGAAAGTCCTCCATCGACAAGCAGTGTATTTTCTATTTTTATTGGCTGGAACATAAAAGGGATTGAGATACTAGCACGGACTGCGTCAAGAAGATTGCCTTCTTCAAAGAAAATGGGGTTTCCTGTGGTAAGGTCAGTGGCAACGGCAATAAATTTTTTTGGCAAATTTTCGATTGTATAGTCTCCGATTATTTCCTGGAACAGTCTTGTTACTTTTTTTCCTCGTATTAGCCCTAGTTTCAGTGTTGGATCAAAGAGAACAGAAAGCACAGTATTCATATTTGTGCCTAAAGCAATTTCTTCAATTTTTTTTGCGCTTTCTGTCACCGTATAAATACTTCCCACTAGTGCACCAATACTCGAACCTGCAATCATATCAATTTGAATGCCAGCTTTTTCTAGTACTTTAATTACTCCTATGTGGGAAAGTCCTTTCGGGCCACCACTTCCTAGTGCAAGTCCAATTTTTTTCATTTTTTTCTCCTTTTTTTATAAAATTTGGTTAGCTCGCCAATTTTATCTCTTATCTTTGCAGCTTCTTCAAATTCCAAAATATCTGCCTTGAGATGCATTTCCTCTTCGAGTTCTGTAATCAAAGCGCTGAATTGTTCTGCCGAAAGGGATAAAAGTGTTTTATCGCCTATTTTTTCAATTTCTTTTTCGCTCTTCCATGGAAGGTCGATCAGGTCTGAAATGGCTTTTCTTATAGTTTTTGGCGTAATATTATGTTCTGTGTTGTAAGCAATTTGCTTTTCTCTTCTTCTATCTGTTTCTTTTATCGCTTTTTTCATTGAATCTGTGATATTATCTGCATACATAATTACTTTTCCGGACACATTTCTTGCTGTTCGCCCCATTGTTTGTATGAGTGATACTTCGGACCTTAAAAAACCTTCTTTATCTGCATCTAAGATAGCAACCAGTGAAACTTCAGGCAAATCAAGCCCTTCTCTCAATAAGTTTACACCCACAAGGCAGTCAAAGCTTCCTTCACGTAATGATTTAAGAATTTTTACTCGTTCCAGTGTCTTTATGTCGGAGTGAAGATATTTTGCTTTTATTCCTTTTTCTGTAAGAAACATTGCTAAATCTTCTGCAAATTTTTTTGTGAGTGTTGTGACGAGTACTCTTTCTCTCTTTTTCGCTCTTTTCTGTACTTCTTTTATAAGACTGTTAATCTGGCTTGTTGCTGAGTGTACTTCAACTTCTGGGTCTACGAGTCCTGTTGGGCGAATAAGCTGTTCAGCTACTTGACTGCTATAATCTATCTCGTTTTTGGAGGGTGTTGCGGACGCAAAAATACATTGATTGATATGTTTAAGAAATTCACCAAATCGTAGTGGCCTATTGTCCAATGCAGAGGGAAGTCTAAACCCGTATTTTACAGAGTGAGTTTTCTTTGATGATCTCCACTGAACATCCCTCGTGTTTGAGGAAGTGTTATATGGGATTCATCGATAATCATGAAAAAATCTTTTGGAAAGAAATTTAACAAAGTGTAGGGTTCTTCTCCTGGCTGTCTTCCCGAAAAGTATCGTGAATAATTCTCTATACCGGGACAATAACCAATATTTTCCAACATTTCAAGGTCGTAATTTGTCCTTTCTTCTATTCTTTGTGCTTCTACAAGTTTTTGTTTTTGTTTGAAAAATTCAACGCGTTGCGCAAGCTCTTTTCGTATTTCATTTGCATATTTATGAATTCGCTCTGTAGTTGTAATAAATTGTGACGCTGGGAAAAATGTGTATGAAGAATACTTTTTTATAATATCTCTTGTCAGAGGGTCAAATTCTGTAATTGAATCGATTCCATCATCAAAAAGTTCAAGGCGTATTGCAGTTTCCGATTCTTTTGGAAACACTTCAATTACATCTCCCTTCAGCCTAAACCGCCCATTACGGAAGTCAAAATCGTTTCTCTCGTATTGTAATCTTGCAAGGTTTACTGCTAAAGTATTTCTTAATATCTTTTGTCCTATTTTTACTGTTAACAGCTGCTCTTTGTATTCTTCGGGTGAGTCCCATCCATATATACAGGAGACTGATGCAACTACGATCACGTCTTTTCTCTCTAGCAGGGCTCTTACTGTTGCATGTCTTAACCTCGCTATATCTTCATTTATGTCTGCCGTTTTATCAATATGTAAGTCGTATTGCGGTATGTATGCTTCGGGCCGATAATAGTCGTAGTAACTTACAAAATAGTGTACTGCATTTTCAGGAAAGAATCGCTTAAACTCTGCATATAGTTGCGCTGCTAACGTTTTATTATGAGACAAGACCAGTGTGGGTTTTTGTGTTCTTTCGATTACGTTTGCCATTGTAAATGTTTTGCCTGATCCTGTGACTCCGAGTAGTGTTTGAAACTTATAGTCTTTTTTTATGCCCTCGATAAGTTTTTCTATAGCTTCTGGTTGATCACCTGTGGGCTTAAAG
>DAOWNX010000146.1 GCA_030642335.1 Caldisericota bacterium | reverse complement strand
ATACCCTCCTCATTTTCTTTAACCTGATCTACCTTTGGTTTTAAAAGCTCAAGGCCAACTGCAAAATACGCAACGCTTCTCCTCGATGCCTCCTTCAGATCTCCTGTAGAGTTCTTATATTTCTCAATCGAATCTTCCAATGAAATTTTGCTGATATTCCATATATCATCGTAAAATTCTCGTTCTTCTATCTGTCTTAAAGTTTCATCAAACTGGATATGGTAAAGATGTAGCAAAGAATCCGACGTAATAAAGATAGGCACTTCTACCTCTTTCAAGTTCTTATATGGCTCTGTAATATCTTCTTCATTAAGGTTAAATGGATTGTCAATAACAACAAAACCATTCGCTTGTAGTTTCGTAAGCGCTTCGTTGCTTAATGCAATCTCTGACAGAAAATTATTAAAGTTTGAAACCCTGTTTGTCTCAAGCGGCAAATTGTACTGAGGAACTTGTACTGCTATATCAAGAGGCTCTAAAAAATAGTGTTTTGCAAAACTTAATTTTTCTGTTTGTATGTCAGACAAATCAACAGGCTCCGTCTTCAGCGTAGATGGCTCTTGATCGGACACTGGCTGCTTGTTACACCCACTGATTAACATCATCCCCACAATAAGTACCACAATGGCAAACCTTATTTTGTGGGTACTAATTATCTTTCTCCTCATATCCAACACCTCCTTTTTCCCTTTAGACAGTTCACCTCCAAAAAAGTTCCGTATTTTCAAAACTTTTTCCTCTTACATATCTTACATATATAAACTCATAAACTCGCAAAAAAGTTCCGTATTTTTGAAAGAATTTTCAGATTTTTTTTATGTTAATTTCACAAATTTTTTCATAGTCTTATTCTCCTTCTTTTTATAAAGTTTCATTTTATTCTCCATCACAGATAGCTGTAACCTCTGGCAAATCAAGGTTACTCGTTTCTAACTTTATGGGATCTGAAGCAAGCTCCACCGATGAGGCAATTGCTATTTTGCCAGGTTCTACTACAGCATTGATCTCTTTAGAGTCAATATTAAGTTTGAAGATGTTTTTGCAATTAGTCCCAATATTTCCATCCTCGTTAAATTTTAAAAGATTATGTTTTCCTGAAACAATAAATCCTTTGTTAGTAAAGACGGTTGAAGTATATATATCGTTACCTTGAAAAATTTCTGCCCATAGTATAGACCCATTTTGGTCGAGTCTAAAAACAAGTGCTGTATCACGAACAGCTTCTCTAATCGTGCTTATTGTAGAATAAGCAGTAAGAGATACAACAGACCCGCCATCACTCATAGATAAAATCGGGTTAAAGTAATTTAAATAAGAAGGGAAAATAGATCTTTCACCAAATACTTTTGTCCATTTTACATTCCCATCCTTATCACTCTTCATAACAAAGATTCCATAGATAGGCAACTTATCTAAGTATGGGATAAGACCCGCAATCCCAATTGCTTCGAATTTCCTTAATATGAGCATACTTCCATCATCACTGTATGCTATTTTGTAGAGCTCTGGATCATTGGGGAATTTGAACTTTTCTTTGCCGTTAACTACTATAATTCCAGAACCATCCTTTGATGGCTTGCAAGTTCCGTACCCTAGTATGAAATATCCACCGTCAACTGACTTTTTAATTGCAATCGTTTTATTATAATCTTTAAGTGAATATGATCTTGCAAAGAGTTCGTTACCCTTCCCGTCAAACCTCAATACGCTAAATGAGAGATTTGTAAGATTTGTTTCAGTTAAAAGGACAATGTTATTCCCATCATTATCTATAGAAGCAATGTGTTCTTTAAAATCTCTTTCCCATTCAATATCACCTGTTTTGCCCATCTTTAAAATGACAGAGCCAGGAGAGCTGTCTATGTCACCATCTAAAAGAACAATGTATTCTTTATCTATAGCCTGTATGATGTTGAATTTGTAAAGGACAAAATGTTTCTTATCAGACATTTTTATAGACCTTTCTCGAATTATATTAAAATCTTTATCAAATTTAACTAAAATATATCGTTCATCACCATTCATAGAAGGACTACTTTCAAAGATAAGTATGTAGCCATCGCTTACCCTCTTTATAAGAGGGGAGCCTTTATAAGAATCCAGGCTCAATCTTTTTGCCCAGATATTGGTTCCTTTTGAGTTAACTTTTAAAAGAAATATGTCTTTTTTGTCACTATTGCTTGACTTGTAGACAGTTCCTGCAACTATATAACCATCATCATCTGCTTCAGCAATAGAGGTTTTTCCAAGTGAAAGAATATCTCCATTTGTTTCGTTCGGGAACTGTGCAAAATTGTAGGAATTTGCCCATTCTGCAGCTACTTTTTCGGGTTTAGGCGAAGGTGTTGTTTCTTTGCTTTTGCACCCTGAAAAAAGCAAAAGAATTGCTAAAAAGACAATAACTACCTTTTTCATCTTTCCACCTCCAGATTATTTCTATTAAATTCATTTAAATCTATTATAGTAATTACTCCTTTATCCGGCAAATTTTTTCATAGTCTTATTCTCCTTCTTTTTATAAAATTTACGGTACCATATCTGAAGCCTTATAAAACTCTATTGTCTTATCGTTAATTTTTACCACAAATAAATCAGATTTAATCGTATTAACTGCAATATAAAATTTACCCTTCTATATATTAGACATCTAACTCGCAAAAAAGTTCCGTATTTATGCTTTACATTTTCCCCCGTAGACATCCATACGAACGGTAATTTTAAAAGGTACGGCACGATGCGGCCGTGCCTTTTAAGCATTTCAAGTACTCTCTTAATTATTTTCTATGTCCTTAAAATAATTAGCCAGATTATCTACTGTGTTAGTATCAGTAATTTTAATATTTGCAGTTTTCCTTAGTTTTTCTGTCT